>CAIZEE010000424.1 GCA_903931835.1 uncultured Elstera sp. | reverse complement strand
CGCGACGTGCCGGCGTCAAGCCGGACAACGAGGCGGTCCGCCGGGCGATCAAGGAGCGGCCGCCGCTGATCATGTTCGGCAGCTTCAACGAGCGGATGTACCTCGCCGAGAACGCGGTGCGCGCGATGTACATACCGGCGTCCTTTCCGGGCGCCATCATCCGACGCCACACCGGCACGCCGTTCATGGGCTACAGCGGCGCGACCTACATCGTCCAGGAAGTCTGCAACGCGCTGTTCGATGCGCTGTTCAACATCCTGCCGCTCGGCACTGAGATGGATAAGGTCGAGGCGACGCCGGCCAAGCTCGCCGGTGCCGGCGTCAGCCCATGGGATGACGATGCCGTCGAGCTGCTCGACGATTATATCGAGACCGAGCCCTTCCTGGTGCGGATCTCGGCGGCCAAGCGCCTGCGCGAGCGCGTCGAGCATCAATCGCGTCAGGCCGGCGAGTGGCGGGTCACCGCCGCCAGGGTCGCAAGCTGTCTTTCCACCCTCGTCGCGGGGCCGGTCGCATGAACGCGCCGCCCAGATATATCCCTTTCGCAGTCGGCTCTTTTGTCCGGCTCAGTTCTTCGCCCGGGCAGCCCGGGCGTACGCAGCGTCGTGTCCCGCACGGGCCACGCCGATCCCCGCCGCACGGGAATAGCGCGGCATGCAACCGACGGCCATAACTCGGAGGATATGAGCATGGCTATAGATGGAACCGGAAAATCTGGGTCGCTCTCAGGACTGAGCGACGATGAAGCCAGAGAATTCCACGCAATCTTCGTGAGGAGCTTCGTTATCTTCACGGTGATCGCAATTATTGCGCACATCCTTGCCTGGCAGTGGCGTCCGTGGCTGCCCGGAGCTCAAGGTTATTCGTCACTGATGGAATCGCCATCCGAAGTGACGCCTTCGACACAACTGACATAGGAGGACGGGACCATGTATCGCATTTGGCTGCTTTACGATCCCAGAACAGCGCTCACCGGCCTGTTCGTCTTCCTGTTCGTTCTGGCATTGCTGATTCATTTCATCCTGCTCAGTACGGACCGGTTCAACTGGCTGGAAGGACCGCATCACGGTCCGGCGGCGGCGCAGCTTGCTCCGCTTCCCAGCTCGTCGAGGTAGCGAAGGACCAACGCCGGACAGCGAACGGGACACGGCTTTTGCACGCCCCGTTCGCTAGCTGGCGACCCAAAGAGGCAAGAGACCTCGACTGATAGTCGCGAGGGGAGGATCTGACGATGGCGTTGCTTAGTTTCGAGGCCAAATATCGCGTTCGTGGCGGAACGCTGATCGGCGGCGACTTATTCGATTTCTGGGTTGGCCCGTTCTATGTCGGGTTCTTCGGGATCACCACGGTGTTCTTCGCGACCCTCGGCACCTTGCTGATCATCTGGGGTGCGGCCATAGGGCCGACATGGAACCCCTGGCAGATCAGCATCGCACCACCTGATATAAAATACGGGCTTGCCTGGGCGCCGTTGCGCGAAGGCGGCCTTTGGCAGCTCATCACCATCTGTGCGCTCGGCGCCTTCTTCTCCTGGACAGCGCGCCAGGCTGAGATCGCGCGCAAACTCGGCATGGGGATGCATATACCCTTCGCCTACAGCTTCGCCGTGCTGGCGTATTTCACGCTGGTTGTCATCCGGCCTTTGCTGCTCGGCGCCTGGGGCCATGGTTTTCCGTATGGCATCATGAGCCATTTGGACTGGGTGTCGAATACCGGCTACCAGTATCTGCACTTTCACTACAATCCGGCGCATATGATCGCTGTCAGCTTCTTCTTCACGACGGTGCTGGCATTGGCGCTTCATGGATCGCTGATCCTATCGGCGACGAACCCCAAGAAGGGCGAAACCGTCAAGACGCCGGAACATGAGAACACGTTTTTCCGCGATATCATCGGCTACTCGATCGGCACGCTCGGGATCCATCGGCTCGGCCTGTTTCTGGCTCTGTCGGCGGCCTTCTGGAGCGCCATCTGCATCGTGATCAGCGGCCCGTTCTGGGCTCATGGCTGGCCGGAATGGTGGAATTGGTGGCTCGACTTGCCGATTTGGCGCTAGCGGTCCGGGGGATCATCATGGCCGAATACCAAAATATCTTCACGCGTATCCAAGTCAGGGCGCCGGCCTATCCCGGCATCCCGCTGAAGCGCGGCAACTATGCCCGCACGGGCAAGCCGATCTTCAACCGGCTGATGGGGTGGATCGGCGACGCACAGATCGGACCGATTTATCTCGGTACGCTTGGCCTCGCCTCGCTGATCTGCGGCTTCATCGCCTTCGAGATCATCGGGCTTAATATGTGGGCCTCGGTGAACTGGGATCCGATCCAGTTTATCCGCCAGTTGCCCTGGCTCGCGCTGGAACCGCCGTCACCTGCCTACGGGCTTCGATTGCCGCCGCTCGCGGAGGGCGGATGGTGGCTGGTTGCCGGGTTCTTCCTCACCACCTCGATCCTGTTATGGTGGGTCAGAATTTATCGCCGGGCACGCGCACTTGGCATGGGAACGCATGTCGCGTGGGCCTTTGCGGCGGCGATCTGGCTGTATCTGGTGCTCGGGTTTATTCGTCCCCTGCTGATGGGGTCGTGGTCGGAGGCGGTGCCATTCGGTATCTTCCCGCATCTGGATTGGACGGCCGCGCTGTCGATCCGCTACGGCAATCTGTTCTATTGCCCGTTCCATATGCTCTCGATCGTCTTCCTGTATGGCTCGACCCTGCTCTTTGCGATGCACGGTGCCACCATCCTGGCGGTCAGCCGCTACGGCGGCGAACGCGAGCTTGAGCAGGTGGTCGACCGCGGTACTGCGGCCGAGCGTGCGGCCTTGTTCTGGCGCTGGACGATGGGCTTTAACGCCACCTTCGAATCGTTGCATCGCTGGGCCTGGTGGTTCGCCGTTCTTTGCCCGCTGGCGGGTGGTATCGGCATCCTGCTGACCGGTACGGTCGTCGATAACTGGTACCTCTGGGGCGTCAAGCACGGCATTGCGCCGTCCTATCCGCTGGTCTTTCCGCCGACACCAGACCCGGCCTTGCTGAGCGGAGGGCATTCATGATGAACATTCTTCGTATCATCGCCGCGCTGATCGG
>CAIZEE010000423.1 GCA_903931835.1 uncultured Elstera sp. | reverse complement strand
GCCGCCTTGTAGATCGGCGCAGATCACCGCATCGGAGATCGCGCGCGTGCCAAGCACCGAGATCGGCCGCTCGCTGACGCGAACACCCATAGTCTTCAAAGTCTGGTGCAGCATGCGACAATAGCCGCAATGGAAATCGCTGAAGACAGTGACATGCGGACCCGTTCCGCCCCATTCGATGGCCCCTGATGCCGGAAGCCCGGTCACCGAAACCTTCTGCGCCGGGCCTTGCACGTTGGATGGGGCGGTGCCGCTGCGCGTCTGGGGGGCATAGGCGGCGTCTTCGGCCGACCCATGGACTGAAGCCGTACCCCCAAGTAGCAGGTCCGGGTTGATCTCGAGAAGCCGCGCCGCGGTAATGTCCTGGCGGGTTTCCATGTCATAGACCCGGCCCACGATGAGATATCGAGCGGACGGATCGACGTAGAAGATGTTGCTGCCTGCCTGCACCTCGCAGATTCCGGGGACCTTCGCACAATCCACCTTCGAGACCTGGGTGCGCGGCAGCCGCGCGGCTATCGCGTGACCGACCGCCTGCGCGTTCATTGTCCCGGCCAGGTTCGGTCCAGCAAGACTCGGTGACGAATGCGTTGCCAGTGCGGCAAACGCGGTGAGGCCAAGGAATTTCAAACCTGTCATGGCAAACTTCCCTCAGTTGCGGATGAACACGCCGTCGAGGAACACCACCTCGACATCGAGGCCGGTCGGCATTTCGACGACTGGCTGGTACTGCTCGGCGCGCTCAATCAGATATTTGGAAACCATATCGGCGGACTGGGCGACGCCTTGGCCGAGGCCGCCTTGGGCGATGTCGGTCGGCGACAGTGTCGAACGCTGTCCATTCACATTGACCGAAGGCGCCGTCAGGAGGCTCTGAGAATTGGCTGAAAAGCCGCGCCCGAAACCGCCGAGCGCACCAGCCACAAAGGCCTGGGTCACGAGGTTGCCCGATCGGCTCACAACCCGTCCGCGCACGCCGGTCTTGCCGCCGAAGGCGATGAAGCCTTTGACCTCGCTCACCGCCACACGCCCGCCTGGCTGCGGGCAGGTCATGCGCTGGAGCTTCACGTAGACCTTCTCGGAGCTGAGGTCCGCCATGGCGGCGCCATTGACCATGCAGCCAACGATATTGGTCTTGAGCAGCTTGCCCTGCGCATAGACTGACCTGGCCTGTCCGGTGATCCGCAGGACCACCGGCAAGGGATCGGTCTGGCTCTTGGTGTTGGCCGTCGCATCGACGCCCACCACCACTTTTGCCGTCGCGATCGAGTTCGGCGGCAGATAATTCTCGCTGTCGGTGAACTGCGTGGTTTTCGCAGGGACCATGCGCGTGGCTGTTCCCGACGCATCACCGCTAAAGGCGATCAGCCGGACTTCGCTTGCTCGCGTTGCCTGCGAAGCTGCCAATGGTTCCGCGCCCGCGGGTGGACCCCCGGGCCCTTGTGGTGCAGTACCAGCACGCTGATACGTGCCAGGCGCACCAGCACCATAGAGCGACGTCGGCCCGGCCGTGGCACGCTGCATTTGCGTCGAAAGCGCAGAGATCTGTGAGCGCAGTTGGTCGTTTTCGGTCTGGTAGGCCGATAGAACCTTCGTGCCGTCAGTCTTGAGCGACTGGTTCTGACCCTGAAGATCCTGAATCTGCTTTTGCAGCTGATCGATGCGGGTGCTGTCGCTCTGGAGCGATTTGATCTCGGATCCCTGGGTGCTGATCTGGTTTTCCGAGAGCGCCATCCACTCCTTGTCGGCCATGGAGCGATTGACCATGTCGTCGGTGGATATCTTGACCGACTTCGTCTGGTCACCCTGTGCCGTCTGCGTCGGCTCGCTGGACGGCGTGCCGGTGATCCACCAGATACCGGCAAGAACGAGTGTCCCGCCGAGCGCATACATCGCGATCCGCTGGCGCTTTCGGGTAACCGCGTTGCGATCGAGATCATCGCCCACTGAGGGTGCCGCGGTGTCGGTCGAAATCTTGCCGATAGGACTGCTCATGGGCGATCTCCCGGACCGGCCGAGCGCACGATGACAAAGGCGGTTGTTTCCTGGCCTGCCTCAAGTTTTGGATTGGCGATGCTCACCGCAACCGCGTCGGCGGGTGCGACTTGATCTTCGCTCAACGCAATCGGTTTGCCGCTGGTGTTGGCAATCTTGAGCAGTTTGCCCGTGAACGAGGCCCCGGCATATTGCCCGACCAGTTGCACCTTAGTCGCCCCCACGTTGACCGGGGCAAGCGTGCGCCACGTGATGTCGTAGCCTTC
>CAIZEE010000422.1 GCA_903931835.1 uncultured Elstera sp. | reverse complement strand
GGTCTGGTCACCATCAACTTCACCGGCAGTTTTGTGCCGCGCTGGAGCCCAATTGAAGCATGGGTCGGGCCAGATTTCCATATAGGCGATTTTCAGGAAGCGGTCGGTATCATTTTAGGTGACAATTCCAGTTCGCTACCGCGTTCGGTCATTGCGTGAGTGAGCCTTGGCTCAATTTAATCCGCGACCGTTAGTCTTACTGCGTCATAAACGGGCTTTAATTGGCGCGGTTCGGTTACAGCACGGACATCGGGGCAGACTTTGGCTGAGGGCGACCGTCAATCGTCGTCGGATGGTCGCGATCGAGTTTGCCACGTGTCGTTCGGGTCTGGTCGGCGGCTCCGCGAGGTCGATAATCTTCGGGAAGGGCAGGTTTTTGGCGGCTTTGGGCTGCGGCCGAAGCTGAGGGGGGAATCGTCTCCCTTTGGGAGATGAGAAATCCGTAGGCGGCGATGCACAGGCTCGCATGATGATGGAAGCCGCGCCATCCGCGCCCTTCATAGTGACCCAATCCCAGTTCCTGCTTGAGCTCGCGATAATCGCGCTCGATGCGCCAGCGAAGTTTTGCGGTGCTGACGAGATGCTCGAGCGAGGTGTCGGCGGGCAAGGTGGAAAGCCAGTACTTGAGCGGCTCGGTGTCGCCCTCTGGCCATTCGACCAGCAGCCACTCCTCGGCGCGGGGCTCGGTCAGATTGTAGTCTCGGGATGCGGGCCGAATGCGCATCGCGGCAAACCGGGATCTGAGATCGACATTGGTGCCTTCGCGCCAGACAATGGTTTGCCAGGCATCTGACGGCAGTTCCTGCGCCAGCGCTTTGGCCGATATCGGGCGGTGTTCGGGGCTGCGGCGCATCAATGACGTGGGTCGCCCTTTGCCGCGCCATGGTCTGGGCGGTAGCGGCCCTTCGCCCGGGCGCCAGACGCTGAGGGTGGGTTGCACGCCCACGACATAGTCGAGGCCAAGCGCCGAGATGCCGGCACGAAAAGCGCCATCGACGCCGTAACCAGCATCGGCCAGCACCACGCCCGGCGCCACACCGGCGACCTGCGCGGCCCCGATCTGGTCGAGGGCTATGACCCGACTTGAACACCGCCTATAAAACTATTTAATTATGTCAGTATGATAGGCGCACTTCGGCGCGTGTTACCACTACATTTTGGCGGTTATCTCAGGCGGGCTGTTCGTCGTGATTATGGGGCAGTGCGATGCCAGCGGCCTTGAAGACGTTACCCACCTGGCCAGTGACGTGGGTTCTAGTCGTAACGGTGCGACCATCCTTTTCGATGGTCGCTTCCTGGAGGCGGTCGAGATCGCGCAGGAGCGGCTGCCATTCGGGCATCAAGCCTTTGGCCCGGCACAGGCGGCGCAATTCCTTGCTGAGAACGAGCGCCAGGAACGAACAGAACACATGCCCGCGGATGGCGGCATCGGATTGGTGGAAGATCGGCCTGGTATTGAAGGTGGCCTTGGCGGCGCGGAACAGGCTCTCCACTTCCAGCAAATCGCGATAGCGGATGACGGCCTGAAGCGGGGTCACCTTCGCGTTGGTCCGCACCACGGTGATGCCGTCGAAGCGGGCCTCATCGGCAAGCTTGCCCAGATCGATCGCGAAGGTTTTCCCGCTGGCCCTGAGGTAGCGCCGGTAGGCCGAGTTGCCGACCAACGCCTTGTCGCCCTTCTTGAGCTGTGCCTCGAGGCCGGCG
>CAIZEE010000421.1 GCA_903931835.1 uncultured Elstera sp. | reverse complement strand
GTCCAGACATCGGCTAGCATGTCGGCCAGCCCTGGTTGATCGGCGAGTGCTGCGATATTGCGCAGGCGCCGAGTGATGGCCCGCTCGGTACCGATGTCCTGCTGGCCGCGCAGGAACAAGTCGATCGCTTCCGGCTCGGTCGTGGCCCCAAACCAATAGCAGACCACACCACGGACCTCGCTTTCGCCTATGAAGACGGCAGGCTGGTCGGCGTGACGGCTGCCGCCCAGAGCATTGGTGGGGCCGATGGTCCAACCCTCCTCCCCCTCCCTCTGCTCCTCTGTGAATATCCGCCTCAATGTATCGGCCGTGTCTGCCAGACCGAGCGCCCTTGCGATGCCGTCGCGCTCACTGCCTTCCTTGGCTCTGACGGCAATTCGGCAACCACTCTCGGTAGTTTGGGCCTCTATCTGCTGTACAGGAAGCGCTTCTAGCGCTCGGAATACGGCCTCGACTACTTGGATCAAGATGAGGGCATGCCGGACTTCGATCCTTGAATCCCTGTCCGGCGCGTTGCCCTTGGTCAGGAACGCGCCCCAATCCAACGCAGAAGGTCCAAGCCTGGCGCGCGCCTCGCGGGCTTGCCTTGGCACCGAATGCACTTGGATGGGTTGGGTGATCGGGTGTTCGGAGACCCGCCACTCCGGACCCGGCTTTCCCTCGCGCAGTTGGGCAGAGGGGCAGAAAGCGATTTCCCAGGAGGGATCCTCACCAAACGCACGGTTTGGACGCAAGTCATACCGCATCATCTGGCTGACCAGAACCGGAGGTCGTAGAGGCCCAGATGGCTCCGTAGAGACGAGCAGAGTTGCACCATTTGTCAGGTCGGCCTGAGCCCAGGCAATGTGAGCGGGCACGTCATCCAGCGCTATCTCGCCGCCTGTGGCGCGCACCACCGCCTCGCCGATTCGCGAGGTATCCGGCAAGAGCAAGAGGAAAGCACCGCCACGCACCAAGCTGTCCCGCTCGATCTCAGAGATGATGTCTTCGATCGCCTGCACGAAGCTGCCAACATCCTGCGCTTCGCCGCGCGACGGTGACACGAGACGGCGGAAGAGGGCGCGCTCGCTGATCGTTGTCTCGATGGCACCGTTCGACGGCTCCACGCCTCCGTCGGCCGCCATGGTTAGACCCAGGAGACGGGCAGCCAGCTGTCCAAAGCTCTGCCAATCCGTCTGAAAGGAATAGGCAGACTGCTCGCTGCTGCCGCGTCGGAGCACGCGTGCTCGTCGGTGAGCTTGCGAGGGGGCGGCAAACCAGAGGCTCCACTCGAATCCGGTCAGCTTAAAATCGGGCACTTGGTCGCCGTGCGTCAAAATGACGTCTGGCATGAGGCAACCGTGAATAATGCCCTGAGTGTGCAGGATACCCAGAGCTTTCGCAACCCGGGCAAGGTTTCGCCATAGCAAGCTGCGGTTACGCGGTGTAGCCAAGTTGCGCACCCAATGGCGGTCGTTCGCCCGTTCGCAAAGCCTGAACAACGGTTGGCCTGCGTTTTCGAGGACGACCCCAAACTCGATGTTGTCCTCCACGAACTCCAGCACATCCACGATCACGTCCGAGGCGATTGCCGTCGCCATGAGGCGCTGGACTTGTCGGCGCTCATGTGCCCAGAGCTGCCTTAGTTCATCGTCAGACGGGGTGCCTGTCTTACGCCATACTCGCAGCAAACGTTCTGCGCCCGTTGTCTTCTCGACCACACTGTAAAGCGCGGACTGGAGTAGCGCGCGGTTCGTGCCAACGAGAGCATCCTCGGGGATATCAAAGCGGTCCTCGATAGATGGCCGAGCTTTTCGCTTGTTTATATCTTGGGAGGACATTTTGTCGACTGGACCCGCTGCCTTCGTATCAGATGCCGTTCGGTGTTCATGAGCGATGGGAACGGCTCATGATCGGTTGGCTGTGTTCTCAGGCCAACATGAAGCCCTTCTGCTGCCATCGGACGTTGCAATTTGGCATGCTTGGCCGCGTCAGTTCCACAGCGAAAGGGCCCTTCCTACCCGTGGGCAGATATGCCTGACTCAGAGTACG
>CAIZEE010000420.1 GCA_903931835.1 uncultured Elstera sp. | reverse complement strand
CGGCATTGACGCCTTCCTTGGCCAGTTCCTCGGCTGCCGCCAGGCACTGGTTAACCTGCCAGCCGAACGAGATCAGCGAGATGTCGCTGCCCTCGCGGCGGATCTTGGCCACGCCCAACGGGATGCGGTAATCGCCCAGCGGCACATCCTGCGCCGCGGCGCCGAACAACATCGCCATCGATTCCAGATGAACGCAGGGGTCTTCATCGAAAATGCAGGTCGCCAGCAGGCCGCGCGCGTCGAGCGTCGTCGATGGATAGACGATTTTCAACCCCGGCACGTGCAGCAGCCACGCTTCGAGCGACTGGCTGTGTTGCGCGCCGAATCCGCCCAGGCCGCCCGCGCAGAGGATGCGCATTGTCATCGGCACGTTGGTGGCGCCGCCCGACATATAGCGCTGCTTGGCAGCGTGGTTGGCGATCTGGTCCATGGTCACGCCGATGAAATCGCAGAACATCAGTTCGGCGACTGGGCGCATGCCGACCAGCGCGGCGCCGGTGGCGGCACCGATGATCGCCTGTTCGGCTATCGGGGTGGGCCGCACGCGCTGAGCGCCCCACTTGGTCTGCAAGCCAGCGGTGGTCTTGAACACGCCGCCCGGCGGATCGCCGATATCCTCGCCCAGCAGGAACACGCCCGGATCGGTCGCCAGCGCATGATCCTGCGCGGCGATGATCGCCTCGTACATGCGCATCGACTTGGTCTCGCCAGTGACGGCTGCTTCGGCTTCGCGGAACGGGAACACCCCGCGGCGGGGGACGTCGGCGACATCGGCATAGACGTCGTTGAACATGTCGTCCTCGTCGACCGGCTCGCTGGCCATGGCAAAGGCGATGGCTTCGGAGACTTCGGCAGCGGCGGCGCCGTCGATTTCGGCCAGTTCAGCCTCGGTCAGGATACCGGCGTCGAGCAGCAGTGCGCGCGTCTTGGGAACCGGCCAGTCAAGGCGGCCTGCGGCCAGTTCGTCCTTGGTCAGCAATTCGTTCGGCGCAAAACCGGCGTGGGTGCCCAGGCGCAGCGTGACAGCTTCGACGAACGCTGGCCCCTTGCCGGCGCGCACATCGGCCACGACCTCCTGCATGACGGCGTAGAAAGCGGCCGGATCGTTGGCGTCGACCTTGACGCCCTTGAAGCCGAGCGCGGTGGCGCGCCCGGCAAAATCGGGGCTGGCAGTATAGTCGGGAATCTTGGTGTATTCGCCGATCTGGTTGTTCTGGCACACAAAGATGATCGGCAGCTTCCACGCGCCGGCCAGATTCATGGCTTCGTGCACCGCGCCGATGCTGGTGGCGCCATCGCCGAAATTGACGATGGTGACGCGGTTTTCGCCGCGCAGCTTGGCGGCCAGCGCCAGGCCATTGGCGATCGGCGCGCCTGCGCCGACGATGGCGGTGGTCAACATCGAACCGCTGGTCGGATCGGAGATGTGCGGCGAGCCGCCCTTGCCCTTGTTGAGCCCGGCCTTGCGCGACATGGCTTCGGCGAACAGGCCCTTGAGCGGAACGCCCTTGGCGACCTGGTCATGGATTCCGCGATAGATCGTGACCAT
>CAIZEE010000419.1 GCA_903931835.1 uncultured Elstera sp. | reverse complement strand
GGCCAGCCATTCGGTATGCCCCAAAACCTCGCAGACGCTCTTCCATAGGGCGTTATTTCCGGCGGCCATGCCGAAATACCCGCCCCGGCAGCGGAACGCCTGATAGGGCGCGTTGCGCGGGTGGGCGGAACCAAGCTTCACCGGGTCGCGACCCGTGCCGAAATACTCTGACGTTTGGAGTGCTGCGATGCCCAGGCTTGAACCGAGCATCGAGATATCGAGATGCGTACCCTCGCCTGATACAGCGACCGACCGTAACGCCGATACGATGGCAAAAGCCCCATAAAGACCGGCCGAGAAATCCGATATCGGCACGCCGCATTTGACCGGTGGACCGCCCGGCTCGCCGGTAATGCTCATGATCCCGCTCATCGCCTGCACGGTCAGATCGAAACCGCCCTCCTGCGACCGCGGGCCGGACTGGCCGTAAGCCGAGATCGAGCAATAGATCAACTTTTCGTTGAGCTTGCTCATCGCGGCGTAGCCGATGCCGAGCCGATCCATCACCCCCGGGCGGTTATTCTCGATCAGGACGTCCGCTTCACTGATAAGCGCCTGCGCCTTAGCCAGATCCTCCGGGTTCTTCAGATCGAGGATTACCGATCGCTTGTTGCGGTTCAGCGAGGCGAAATTCTCGCTGAACCCATCGGTTATTGGCGGCCAGGAGCGTAGCGTGTCGCCGCCATCCGGGTTTTCGATCTTGACGACATCCGCCCCCATATCAGCCAGCAACATGCCGCAATAGGGACCGGCCGCTACATTGCAGATCTCAATAACGCGAACATCCTGTAGCGGCAGCATGAATTCCCCTTTTACTGAGCCGTCATCGCGGGAACGAGGAACAGGTAGGAAAGCCCGTACAGCGTACCCAGGACAAAAAAGATGGTGAGGGTGAAGCCCAGCACGCGCTGCACGCCGACGCCGGCGATGGCGACCAGCGGCACTACCCAGAAAGGCTGCAGCAGGGCGCCCGCCAACTCACCCGACGCAATCGCCATCGACGTGCCCGGCAGCGACGCACCGAGACTGACCGCCGCCGGGATGGTGAAGGGCCCCTGCACCGCCCAGTGGCCACCACCGCTCGGGATGAACAGGGTGATCACGCAAGATGCCAGATAGCTGAAGAAGGGCAGCGTGTTGGCGGTTGAAAACTCGATATACCAAGCAGCGATGACACCAGCGAGACCGGTTGCCGTCATCAGCCCCATGATGCCGCCATAGAACGGGAATTGCAGCAGCAGCGGCCCGGTAACCTTGGCCGCGTTGGAGATTGCCGCGACATAGTTAGCCGGCCGGCCATGCAGAGCGAGACCACTCATCAGGAAGATGAAGATGACGGTGTTGATGTCGAGATTGACCCCGTGCTCGCTCCACTGAACCGCCAGATAGGCAAAACCGGACGCCACCAGAATGAAGGTCAAAATCGGCGAGCCTTCCAGCTTGGCGGCAAAGGTATCGCGACGAACCGGCACGGCGAGCGCCGCTTCCTCCGCTTCCAGCCTGGCATTGTCTGCCGGAATGACATCCGAATCGGCGGGGCGCATCAGGATGAAGACGATCGGAATCAGCACCATCGACGAGATGCCCGGCGCCAGATTCCAAGCGGTGAAAATCGTCTGTGACAGAGGCGTCACGGCATGTGTCTGCAGTTCGATCAGGTTCAGCGGATTGCCGGGCGAGGCGATCGACAGCGCGATCGAACTCGACAATCCCGTAAAGGTCCAAGCCGTCCAGGCGCTATAGGCGGCGGCAACCAGCCAGGCGAAATCGACTTTGACATGCCGCGCCACCTCCTTCGCAATCATGGCGCCGATGACCAGGCCGAAACCCCAGTTCAGGAAGCTCGCAATGGCGGAGATCATGAACACCAACAGAACAGCCGAATTCGGCCCAGCGGCGAGCGCGCCCACCCGCTTCAGGAATGCCCGGATAACGCCGGCACTCGCCAGCGCGTGACCGGTCGATAGGATCAGCACCATCTGGAAGGCGAAGGTGAAGATGTTGAAGATGCCCTTGTACCAGCCGTTGAGCATTTCGGTTGGCGAGGCATGAGGCGCGAAGGCAACCGCCGCAATCACGGTCAGCACCGTCAGGATGATGACGAGAACAAAGGGATCCGGCATCAGCCGTTCGAACAGATAGACGCAAGTGCCGACCGCTCGCTGCATCGCCGTAGCGCGCGACGGGCGCGCGCCAAGATCGACCCCTGCAGGCGACGTGACCAAATTCGGTGCTTTCATGTCCCTCTCCCCTTATCCCCGGTTTTTATGGGGTTATATTAATTGACGCTCCATGTCAGTGGTAATTTTTATACTACTGATAGAGCACGTAGTTAAACCATCTCCGTTTCCTTTGTAACTGCCTCCGACGTTGCCGATAACTCCCGTTC
>CAIZEE010000418.1 GCA_903931835.1 uncultured Elstera sp. | reverse complement strand
GCAGCTTCTCCTCCATCGGCCGCATGAAGAATTCATGGGAGATGTCGAACGTGCCCTGGATCAGCGCCAGCGGAATGCCATGCCCGACAATGCGCACGAAGCCATATTGCTCGCTCGCCTCGCCGATCGCCTGGATGGCGGCTTGACGCTGTGCGGCGTCGCCGTGGCGGTACTCGGCAAAATCGACGGTCGGGATCGTGGCCTTGCCGCTGTGGCTCATTTCGTGAATTACCTCTGGCATAGTACGAAGTGACGTTAGCAAAATCCGGGCACGTGTCGCGAAAAAAGAGGGAGCGGGGAATGGTGGTGAAAAGCGTGAGCGTCAAGGCCGTCCTGATATCGGCGATGCTCCTGTCGCCCTGGCTCAGCGCGGCCGCAAACGCTGCCGAGCCGACCGATGAGCAACGCACAGCACACTATTTCGACAGCATCCGCAATTCGCCCGTCGCCCTCGAAATGTTCCTGCATGCGATGCCCAAGGGTGGCGATCTGCACAACCATATCGACGGCGCCATCTATGCCGAGAGTTTCATCACCTGGGCGGTAAAGGACGGGCTGTGCCTGACCATGGCGACGATGAGCCTGTCGCCTCCCCCTTGCGCCGCGCCCGCCGTCCGGGTGGCTGATGCGGTCAGCAATAGCGAGACCTATGCGAAGCTGGTCGACGCGCTGTCAATGCGCGATTTCCACGCCACCACCGAATCCGGCCACGATCATTTCTTTGCGACCTTCGGAAAATTCGGCGCGGCCAGCGCGCATCACCGCGCCGATATGCTGGTCGAAGTCGCGCGGAGAGCCGCCGCCCAGAACATTTTGTATCTGGAGCTGATGACCTCGCCCGGCATGAACAAGGCGCGCGATATCGGCCGGGAGATACCCTGGCCCGATAATGCGAGCTTCGCTCCGGCCTACGACGCCACGATGGCCGAGATGGCGCCGCTGGTGGCTGAGGTGCGCGCGACGCTCGACCAGAACGAGGCTGACATGCATGCGACACTCGGCTGCGGCACGCCGCATGCGGAGCCTGCCTGCGCCGTCACCATCCGCTATCTGGCGCAGGTCATCCGCACCTTCCCGCCACAACAGGTCTTTGCCCAGGACGTGCTCGCCTATGAGCTAGCGTCGAAGGACAAGCGCGTGGTCGGGCTCAATCTGGTGGCGCCCGAGGATGATCCGGTCACCTTGCGCGACTACACGGTGCAGATGCAGCAGTTGCAGTATCTGGGGGCGCGCTATCCCACCGTGAAGCTGACCCTGCATGCGGGTGAACTTGCGATGGGGCTGGTACCGCCGGGTGATCTCGATTTCCACATCAAACAGGCGGTCGAGATCGCCGGCGCCAAGCGCGTCGGCCATGCCGTCGATATCGCGCATGAGCAGGATGCCTCTGGTTTGCTGGTCGAGATGGCGGCCCGCCACATCATGGTCGAGATTAATTTGACCAGCAACGACGTGATCCTGGGCGTTACCGGGCCTGAGCATCCCTTCATGACCTATCGCCGCTATGGCGTGCCGGTGGCGCTGTCGACCGACGACGAGGGCGTGTCGCGCATCGACATGACCCATGAATATGTCCGCGTCGTGCATGATTTCGGCCTGAGCTACGAGGAACTCAAAACGCTGGAGCGCAACAGCCTGGAATATTCCTTCCTAAGCGGCGCCAGCATCTGGCAGACGGCTACACCCTACACGCTGGTGACCGCTTGCGCAGGCGGCGTGGCGAAGCCGAAACCCGCCTGTGACGATCTGATCGCCGGCAGCGACCGCGCCGCCGTGCAATGGAAGAACGAACAGGCGCTTGCCGCCTTTGAGGCCCATACGAAATGACCGAATGGGCGGTGCTGGGCACGGCGTTCCACGCGCCGTCGCCCGATCGCCTGGAGGTGCTGGAGAACGCGCTGATCGTGATCGGCGCGGATGGGGCGATTGCGCGGGTTGAGGGGCACGGGCAGTCGGTCGAAAATTTTCGCCAGGCCGGCCGCCTGACCGAACTCGGCCCCCGGCAGTATCTCATCCCCGGCCTGGTCGATTGCCATATCCACGCGCCGCAATGGCCGCAACTCGGCAAGGCGCTCGACGTGCCGCTCGAACGCTGGCTGCAGGACTACACCTTCAAGCTCGAAGCGCGCTACGCCGACGAGGGCTATGCGCGGGCGATGTATAGCGATCTGGTCGCAACGCTGCTCGCCAACGGCACGACCACGGCGGTGTATTTCGCAACGCTGCACCTGCCGGCAACACAGATCCTGGCGGAGATTTGCCTGGATCAGGGCCAGCGCGCGCTGATCGGCCGGGTGGCGATGGATGATCCGGGACAATGCCCGGACACCTACCGCGACCCCTCCGCCGCGCTGGCGATCGAGGAGACCAGGCGCTTCATCGATTTCGTCAAGGCGCTGCCCGGCAATGACCGTGACCTGATCGAGCCGGTGATCACGCCACGCTTTATTCCGGCCTGTACCGACGAGCTGCTGCAGGGGTTGGGTGATCTAGCATCCGAAACCGGCTGCGCCATCCAGACACATTGCTCCGAAAGCGATTGGGAACATGGCTATGTAATGGACCGCTGCGGCAAAACCGACGCCGCCGCCCTCGCCGATTTCGGCCTGATGACTCGTCGGACGTTGTTGGCGCATGGCAACCACGTGACCAAGGCAGACCGCGACCTGATCCGCGACAAGGGTGCGGCCATCGCGCATTGCCCGCTCTCCAACGCCTATTTCGCCGATGCCGTCCTGCCCGTGCGCACCTGCCTCGATCACGGTGTCCATGTCGCACTCGGCACCGACATCGCCGGCGGCGCCAGCCCGTCGCTGTTCGACAGCGCGCGCATGGCGGTGACGATGTCACGGATGTTGGAGACTGGCGTCGATCCGGCGAGGCCGCGAGAGGCGCGGGGAACGCCGGGTAGGCGGATCGATTTCGTTGCGGCGTTCCATCTGGCGACAGCGGCCGGCGGCGTAGCGCTCGACCTGCCGATCGGGCTGTTCCGCCCGGGCTACCGCTTCGATGCGCTGGTCATCGACGCGTCAGCCGCCGGCAGCAACCTGCGCCTTTATGCCGAAGACGGCCCGAGCGATATTGTGCAGAAGATCATCTGCAACGCATCTCCGGCGAATGTCGCGAAAGTCTGGGTCGATGGAAAGTTGGTGCGGAGTTGAAGCCCCGACCTCTCCCTGCCCTCTCCGCCCCGGCGGGGCAGAGAGGGAAAAGGGGCGGGATTTGCTATGGCATCTCCTCTCCGCCCCCGGTGGGGGGCGGAGAGGCTGGGTGAGGTGGGGGCGGCTCCAAGTGCGCACGGCGATTGCGGGGTTAGCAAACACGTCTCGTCGCGCCATTTGGTGAGGGATGCTATCGTCTTGGCGACGGATGGAGATCGATATGGCTGAGCCTGCGGAAAGCGATCTGTTCGAGACGGAGGATAAAGCGGCCAAGGAACGCGCCATTGCGGAGGCGCGCGCCGAGATCGCAGCCGGAAAGGGCGTGCTTTGGGCTGACGTGAAACGTTGGCTCCAAAGCTGGGGCAAACCGGACGAGTTGCCGCCGCCAGCTTGGAAGTAATCTTCGCTCCGGTTGCGATCGCCGATATCGGGCGCATTCGTGATTATATCGGGATGTTCAGCCCGACTGCCGCCGGAAGGATGGCCGGCCGACTGATTGAAGCGGGCGAAACTCTCGCAGAGTTTCCAAATCGGGGACGTCTAGGCTCGATTCCTGGCACCCGAGAGCTTGTTGTGATCCATCCTCATGTATTGGTCTACGAGATACGCGGCGAAGCTGTGCATATACTCCGTGTCTGGCGCGGGGCACAAAACCGGCAAAGCTGATCATACAGTCCTAGGTAGATTCCGAGCCTGACGGACGCCGCCATAAATTCATAGCGTTGAGAACGCTTCCAAGCCCGACGCACCGGCTTGGACGATGGGAGTTCAGCGACCATGAAGAACGATAATTGCCGTCATTCCGTCCTCGGCATGCGCCTGTGACGACGCGCCGACGCGCTAACCCGTGGCTGCGGATCGGTTTGGATGCCTGGGCGATGGGCCTTGAAGCCTCCACCGTTGTCGGCCTCAGAACCTTGAAGATTGCCGCAGGCGGGCCGGCAGGTCACGCCGAAGCGCAAGGGATGGTGGCAGAGAAGGTCCAGGCCGCACTCGACTGGCAGATGAAGGCGATGACCGGCGGACTCGGGTTCACGGCGTCTGGCGCTGCCGCGAAAACGCTCACCCATTATCGGCGCAAAGTACGCGCCAATCGGCGGCGGCTTTCGAAGATTTGAGCGTCGATGTGTTTGCAGCGTCCCGAAGCCCTCACCTCACCCGACCTCTCCGCCCCACTGGCGCATAGGAGAGGCTAACGCAGCGCATCCGTCATGATCCGCGCGAACAGCGCGCGGTCGGCACGCTTAATCATCCGCACATTGGGCGCTTGCGCGACCAGATCGGGATCGGCGTCTTCGGCGTCGGGCAAGATAGGCGACGATACCGCGGAGTAGCCGCGCGTCAGCGTGCCGACTGTCTCGATATCGACCACGCAATCGACGGCTTCCAGGATCATCGCGGGGTCGACCATGCAGGCGCAGGTCAGCGCGTCAGGGTGCAGGCTGCCCGGTTTGCGCTGGCGGGTGCGCGCAAAATCGGCCGGGATGCGGTTCACGGTGGTGAAGAAGTCGCCGATCGGTGTTCCCATTTTCGCGATCGTCCCCAGCTCCTCATCGGTGATGAGCCCGTCCTCCATCGTGCGCGTCCAGGTCACCATCGAGATCGTGAAACCGGCAGCGAACACCATCTTCGCGGCCTCCGGGTCGCAATAGAAATTGAACTCGGCGGCCGAGGTGACATTGCCGATCGCGTTGTCGGTGTCGCCCATGATCCAGAGGTGCTTGACCGCCTTGGCAAAGCCCGGCTGCTTCGCCACGGCCAGCGCCAGATTGGTCAGTGGCGCCTGCGCCAGAATCGTGATCTCGCCCGGATTGCGCATGACCAGGTCGACCATCGCGTCGACCGCGTGGCCAGGCTCGGCGCGCTGCCGGGCCTTGGGGAAATTCGCATCGCTCATGCCGTCGCGGCCGAACACGTAGACGGCGTCGAGCGGCTTCACCATCAAGGGCAGGGCCGATCCGCGATAGACCGGCACCTTGCCAGATTGCCCCGCAGCCTCGACCGTATACAGCGCGTTCTCGACACATTGATCGATGCCGATATTGCCGTGGCAGATTGTGATCATCTCGAGCGTTACCTCGGGCCGGCTGAGCGCGATCAGCAGGGAAAACGCGTCGTCGCCGGCGGTGTCGGTATCGATGATCAGGCGCATGGGAGTGTCTTATCGCTTGCCGATATTGAAGATCAATCCATAGGGATCGCGGATATAGCAGCGGGGGACGGACACGTCCTCCTGCTCGACCGTGCAGCCGGCGGCGACCAGCTCCGCCTTCTTCGCCTGCACATCGTCGACCAGGAATTCGAAGACCGGGCCATAGGCGGGACCGGCATCGAGGAACAGGCGGAAAGCGCCGGTCTCCAGTCCGATCAGCGTCGGTTCGCGGCAGAACACTTCGAGGCCGAGCGTCTTTTCGTAGAACGCGCTGGCTTCCGCCAGCGTGTCAGTCTGGATCGGGACGTCGCGTGTGCTCGTGGCTGAACTCATGATGGTCCTCCAAGACAGGCTTCGATCACGGTGTACTGTCGCTCCGGACTAACCGTCGTCGAAACGTAATGAGCAGTCTGAACCCAAGCCCGACTAGAAATACGCCGACTACTGCAGCAGGCCAGATGGCATGCCGAACCCAAAACCAATCGGACTGCACGCCGACCATGAAGTAGGGGTCGGTAGTCACAAAGTACAAGACGGTTGCTCCCGGAGCAGCCAATAACAGCCCTGAGACCACTGAAAGCGCGCCAAGCGCCGCTAAAAACGCGGTCTTCATGCAATATTCCCCCGCGCCATCTGTAGTGCGCTCTTCGCCGTCACCTCGTCAACGCGATCCAGATTGACCAGCGTACTGCCCCCGCGACCCCATGCCCCGGCCGCAGGTGAGAAGATGTCCGGCTCGGCGGCGATCAGCATTTTCTGCTGTTCGGGCGTCAGCTTGACCATGGCGAAACCGGCATTCGGGTAGCCCAAAGTCGCGAAGACCTTTTTGCCGACGCGGAAATCGGGGTGGTTCATATGCACGTTTTCGGTGGCGCCGGGAAGCACGAGAGCAAGCTGTCTGAACGCGTCCGGCGTCATGGCGCACCCCGTCAGTAAGCGATCTTGTCCGGCTTGTCGGCCCAGGCCTTGAACACGGTATTGGCGTCCGCCGCCAGCAGCCGCGTCGTCTTCAGGCTGCGGCCGTCGATTGGCAGAGCCACCTCGCCGTAAAGGAAAGCATCGTCGAAGCCGATTGCAGCGGCATCGTCCTGGCTGTTGCCGTAATGCATGCGGTCGAGCCGGGCCCAATAGATCGCGGCAAGGCACATCG
>CAIZEE010000417.1 GCA_903931835.1 uncultured Elstera sp. | reverse complement strand
CTGCTCGCGGCATCAGTCGAGTCTGATGAGCAGGGCGCCGAGATCTCGCACGACGATTACCGACTAGCGGAAATTAAGGCTGACTACTCGACCACGCTGTGGCTCAAAGGAGTGACGAGCGTCGGCGTGACGATTGATCAGGGTCTGCCGATTTTGGGAGCCAGCCGCCCCAATGACAGCGTCTTTGAGACCCGCGCGTCGCGCTTCGAGGCGCGTCCCGATTTTACAAAGTTTTACGGCGAGGTTCAGCGGCTGCAGCCATTGTGGGATAATCTGAGCGCCGCTTTAACCGTGTCCGGGCAGTACTCGCTTAGCACTCTCTACGCCGCCGAGGAGTATACGCTGGGCGGATCCCGGATCGGCCGTGGCTACGATCCTGCGGAGATTGCCGGCGATTATGGTCTAGGCGGTGCGGCTGAACTGCGGTGGGACGAGACCATCGATCTGCCGTATCTGCAGTCCTACCAGCTCTACAGCTTCTACGACACCGGTCAGGTGTGGAATCGGCGATCAGACCTTTTCGGCCACGCAACCTCGTTGACCTCAGTGGGTGCCGGCGTTCATTTCACCTTCGATCAGAATATAACTGTCTCGCTCGAACTGGCGCAGCCGCTGACCCGGCTCCCCTCCGACGAGGGGGGCAGCAAGCTAACTCGGGGATTTTTGGACGCCTCCATGCGCTTTTGAGGTGCAATCATGCAACCAGCCGCTCTGCGTAGACCAAGCTTGCAAACATCCCCGATGCGAACTCTGCGTCGTGGGCTTCTTGCTACGTCATGCCTCGCGATGGTGACGTTGGGCACAAGACCGGCCCACTCGAACCCGCAGGCGGGTGTAGTGGTCGCTGGCCAGGCAACGATCAGCCAGACCTCATCGACGACAACGATTACGCAGTCGAGCGGTCAGGCCGCGATCAATTGGCAGAGTTTCTCGGTCGGTTCGGGCGAGCAGGTTCGGTTTGTGCAGCCCACGGTCGCCTCGATCACGCTCAATCGCGTATTGGGGCCGGATCTCTCCACCATTGCCGGTTCGATCACGGCGAACGGCCAGATCGTCTTGATCAATCCAAACGGCACGATCTTCACTGAAGGTTCGAGCGTTACGGCTGCGGGCTTGGTCGCTACCACATCCAATATCTCCAATCAGGATTTCATGGCCGGCACCATGAACTTCGGCCAAGCGTCCGGAAACGCGAACGGCGCCGTCATTAATAGGGGTGTCATTAGTATCGCCGATGGCGGCTACGCAGTTCTCTCTGCCGCAGCGGTGCAGAACGCGGGACAGGTTACGGCGCGGCTCGGTAGTGTGGTTTTGGGCGGAGCAAAGACCTTCCGGCTCGATTTCAATGGCGACGGGCTGCTCGGCTACCAGATCGGTCAGGCGGTCGACCAGACGCCAATTGGCCCCGACGGCAAGCCCGTGGCGGCCCTTGTAACTCAAAGTGGAACGATCTCGGCTGACGGCGGGCGTGTCCTGATCAGCGCTCGCGCAGCCAAGGGCG
>CAIZEE010000416.1 GCA_903931835.1 uncultured Elstera sp. | reverse complement strand
CGTCGAAGTTGTAGGTCCCCTGGGTATAGACCGCTTCGCTATTGGTCTTGGTGTCGCCGACCTGGTCCTGCGGCGGATTGGTGGCACTAGGGAAGGTGAAGCCGTTGCGGTTGCTTGAGAAATTCTCATGCAGGAAGAAGATACCGCTGGTGAAGTTGACCGGCCCGTAATCGCCGTTGAGCTGGAACTCCTGTGTGACTTCGGACTCGTGGTAGTGGATGAAATTTACCTGCTGGACGGCGGCCAAGCCGTCATTGTCATAAGTCACCGGCGCCTGATTGAACCCGCGATAGGCAGTGATCGACTTCGCCGACAGGTGATCGTTGATCGTATAGATTTCGCGCAGCGAGACGCCGGCCGTATCGTCGTCATTCTGCGGCAGGTTGGAGACAAAGCTAAGTTGCGGATCGAAGGCCCCACCCGGCTGAACCTTCGGCGTGTAATAGGCCGTGGACGACCGGTCGCGCGAACCGTCGACCGTCAGCTGAATATCGAGATTATCGGTCGGCGTGGCGCGGATCTTCAGCCTTGCCGAGTCGACATCCAGGTCGTTGACGTCTCGGCTGATCGTTGGATCGTAGGTGTAGCCATCGTGCTGGCGATGCGAATAGGTCAGGCTGGCATAGAGCTTGTTCTCGACGATGGCGCCGCTCAGATAACCATGCGCCTCAAACGCACCCCAATCGCCGACACCGATATCGGCTGATGCCCGCGTGTCGTTACCCGGATCATGGCTGATCAGACGAATGGCGCCGGCACTGGTGTTACGGCCATACAGCGTGCCTTGCGGGCCGCGCAGCACCTCGACGCGATCGAGATCGGTCAGATCGGTCAACCCGCCGATCGAACGCGGGATATAAACATCGTCAACATAGAGGGCGATCGCCGGATCGAAGATCGGATCGCCCTCACCAATGCCACGCAGATAGAATAGCTGCGTGGTCGGCGTGATGCCGCCGCGCGGAATGCTCAAGCCTGGCACCTCACCCGCTAGATCGCGCAGGGTCGTCAGATGCTGGTCCTCGATCTGCTGCGCGCTGAAGGCCGTGATCGCGATCGGTGTTTCCTGCAGGTCGGTCGCCCGCTTCTGCGCCGTAACCGTGATCTCCGGCACCGTCGCATCAGCTGACGCGTCGGCTGATTGACTCGACGTCAGAGTCTGGGCATCGGCGGGACCCGCGAAACACAGCCCCGCCGCGACAGTCAGCAGACCGCACAGCGTCGCGGTGGACGCTGCGTGGGTGACGGTGACGACAGGCGGATTGTGTACGCGAAACATCCCAGACTCCTTAAAACCTGCGGCGGCCCCTCCGTCGCATTGGAAATAACACGCATCCTTGTGGTATATTTATATATACGCACTCTGCTGCGTTATTTAATTTCAAAACCATATTCTCCGATGTATAATTAGAAAAGCGCGTATTTCCGAACCCGGAGTTTTGGAAAACTCAACAATGAAGCTCACCAATCTCGACATGGACGTGCTGCGCACGCTGGCCGTTGCGACCGATCTCGGCGGGTTTGTCCACGCGGCGGGGCGGCTCGGGCGGTCGCAATCAGCCATCAGCCTACAGATGCGAAAACTTGAGGAGCAGGTCGGCCAAGACCTGTTCCGTAAGCGTGGGCGGGGCATTGAGCTGACCGAGGCCGGCGATCTCGTGCTCGGTTATGCCCGGCGCATCTTGGCCCTGAATGACGAGGCGATGTCGGCGGCGAGAGGCGTCGCTGTCGAGGGATCGGTGCGGTTTGGATTGCCACCGGATTTGGCCGGGCATGAGCTGAAATCAGTGCTGACCCAATTCCGCAAATCCTACCCTTCCATCCATGTCGAGGCCAGAATCGACCGGAATCTGGCGCTCAATGACCAGTTAACCCAGGGTG
>CAIZEE010000415.1 GCA_903931835.1 uncultured Elstera sp. | reverse complement strand
CTGCATCAAAATGCCCAGCGCCTTTTGCACCTGACGCTCGGATTCGCTGTCGAGCGCGCTGGTTGCCTCGTCGAGCAACAGGATCGGCGCGTCTTTCAGCATGGCGCGGGCGATGCTGAGGCGCTGGCGCTGGCCGCCGGATAGTTTAACGCCGAGTTCGCCGACCGGCGTGTCATAGCCCTGGGGCAGGCGCATGATGAAGTCATGGGCAGCGGCGTTGCGCGCAGCCTCGATGATCTCGTCCTCGCTAGCGCTTTGCCGGCCATAGGCGATGTTGGCGCGCACCGTGTCGTCAAACAGCGTGATTTCCTGGCTGACCAATGCGATGGCGCCGCGCAGAGAGGCGAAGGTGACGTCGCGGATATCGACGCCATCGATCAGAATGCGCCCGAAGCTGACATCGTAGAAACGCGGGATCAGATTGAGCATGGTCGATTTGCCGGCGCCGCTCGGCCCCACCAGGGCGACGCGCTGGCCGGCCGGCACGATCAGATCGATCCCGGCCAAAGCCTGACCACCGCTGCCGCGATAGCCGAACTTGACCGCATCGAAAACGATCTCACCACCCTTGGCGACCAGCGTCGCCGCGTTCTCGCGCTCGCGGATTTCCGGCGCGATATCGAGCACGGCGAAGACCCGCTGCGCGGCCGCCAGGCCTTCCTGCAAGGAGACATTAAGATTGGCCAGACGCTTGACCGGCTCATAAGCCAGCAGCAAAGCCGTGATGAAGGAGAAAAAGGTGCCCGTCGTACGGTCGCCATTGATCACCTGCAGGCCGCCATAGACGATCACCGCGACGATCGCAACGCCGCCCAAGGTTTCCATGATCGGGCTGGAGATGGCGCGGATGCTGCCGGCCTTGGTAACCAGACGCAGGATACGGTTGATGACCTTGCCTGCCCGCGCCGCTTCATAGGCTTCCATGCCGTACGCCTTGACGTGGCGGGCGCCCTGGAACGCCTGTTCCAGCAAAATGGTAAGCTGCGCCATCTCGGCCTGGGTATTAGCCGACACCTTGCGCATGCGCCGGCCGATCCGCGCAATCGGCAAAATCGCGGTCGGAAAGGCGATGAAGGCAACCGCCGCCAGCGCCCAGTCCTGATAGAACATGACGCCGACCAGGAAGATGACGCTGAGCACGTCTTTGCCCAGGCTGGTCAGCGTATTGGTGACGATGCTGCGCAGCAAATTCACGTCATTGGTGAAACGCGCGATCAGCAGCCCGGTCGAGGTGTTGTTGAAGAACGCCAGATCGGCCGAGATCAGATGGCCGAACATGCGGTTCTGCAGGTCGGCGACGATGCCCTGGCCGGTCGAGTTCATCACCACGGCCTCGCCATAGGAGGCAGCGCCCTTGACCAGGAAGGTCGCCATGATCCCGATCGCGACCCATTTCAGCATCATCGGATCGTGATTGGTGAAGACCTGATCCAGCACGGGCTCGATCAGCTTCGCCAGCAACGCCGTGGTGCCAGCCACCAGCACCATCATGACCAGCGCCAGCGCCAGCCGACCGCGATAGCGGCCAACATGCTCGGTCAGCAGACGCTTGACCAAGGTGCCGGTCGCAAGCGGCGCCGAGTTTTCCGAACCGTATCCGCCAGTCACGCGGGTTTTTCCAATATTGCCTGAAACGCTGGCAGAACTTAATGCACGGAGGCGGTCCGGTCGAGGGGTGGCTTAGTTCAAGGCAATTACCAAGTCAATGACGAATGGTTGCTGCAATGGGGTTGTGCGAACACGCTTACCTCGGG
>CAIZEE010000414.1 GCA_903931835.1 uncultured Elstera sp. | reverse complement strand
GCTCCTGCCCGGCTGCGACCTGCCCAGCCAGATAGTGGAACTGACCATTCTCGGGCCATTCTGCGAGCAGCATATCGCTGATTTTCCTGGCCCCTTCGAAGTCTGAAAGGAGAAAGTCAGCCACAGCTTAGGGTTGACCATCGGGAAAGCGCCAGAGCAAAATCTTGATCATTTGACGACGGCCTTTATCGGCCTAATCGTTAGAAAACGCCTGGATAACCGCCACCATCGATCAGCAGATTCTGACCCGTAATAAAGCCGGAAGTGGCCGCGCAAAGGAAGGCGCAAGCGGCACCGAACTCGTCGGGGTCACCGAACCGTTTGGTCGGGATCTTATCGAGGCGGCTTGCCCGCTCCTCCGGCGTCATCATTTGCTTCAGCCGATCGGTCTCAAACGGACCGGGCAGCAGATTATTGATTGTCACGTTGTGCGCTGCGACCTGACGCGCGAGGCCCGCGACGAACCCGGTCAAGCCGGCGCGCGCACCGTTCGACAGGCCGAGATTGGGGATCGGCGCCTTGACGGCGGCCGAGGTGATATTGACGATCCGGCCGAATTGCCGCGATGTCATACCGTCGATGGTCAGTCGGATCATCTCGATCGGCGTCAGCATATTGGCGTTGATGGCGCGTTGCCAATCGGCGACTTGCCAGTCCCGGAAATCACCAGGCGGCGGCCCGCCGGCATTGGTCACCAGGATATCGGGATCGGGGCAAACGCTCAACGCGGCCTCCCGCCCCTCCGGCGTCGTGATATCACCCGGCGCGATCGCCACCTTGATGCGCGCCTCCTGGGCAATTGCCGCAGCGGCGGCGGCGAGGCTATCGCCATCGCGACCGGTGATCGTCACCTCTACACCCTCAAGCGCCAGAGCACGCGCGCAAGCCCGCCCAAGCCCCTTGCTCGCCGCACAAATCAGCGCCCGCCTGCCGGTAAGACCGAGATCCATCGTCAGCCCTCCTTTGTTGCGGCAAGATCAGCCAGCACCACCGCCGCCAGCGCTGGCGTAATTGCCCGTCCACCAGCCATCGATGCTTGATCCAGCCGATCGACCAGCATACGCAGTCCGGCAAACGAGCGTTCCGAACGGCGCATCAAATAATCGACCAGATCGGGCGTGACGCGGAGCTGTCGATCTGCAAATAACTTGATTAATACCGCTCTGAGTAGCGCTTCATCAGGCGACGACACGGCGATCGTTGGCGCTGCAATCAGACGGGAGCGAAGGTCAGGAAGTGCCACCGGCCAGCGGCTGGCGGGGTGCTCCGCCACAATCAACAGATGCCCCCCTGCCTCGCGCAGATGATTGACCAAATGAAACATAGCGGTTTCATTGAAGGCGGGCGGCATCGGATCGATCAGCAGCGCGGGCGCGCTCATCGCGATGGCTCCGGCGCTCTCCTCCGTCAGCGTGTCCATAGCAATCTGGGCGGCATGGGCGCGGCGGCGCCAGATTTCTGCCAGATGCGTTTTGCCCGATCCTGCGGGTCCCGTCAGCACCAGCACCGGCGCTGCCCAACCGGGCCAGCTTGTCACCTGGCGGTAGGCCTGCTCATTGCCGTGTGCGACCAGGAAATCTTCGTCCTCTAGCCTCGGACGGTGTCCGAGATCGAGCGGTATCTGGGCTGAGGTCAAACCGGCTCCTTCGGCGTCAACGCGATGTCCTGGCCCGTCTCAAAACCGGGCGGCGCATAAAGCGGGCTCGCGAGATACCGGCTAAGGCCAAAGCGGCACAGCACGCCGATCACGGCGGTGACCGGCACGGCAAGCAGGATACCGACGAAACCGAAGACGACGCCACCCGCAAGCAACGCGAAGATCACCCAAACTGGATGCAGCCCAACGCGGTCGCCGACCAGCAAGGGCTGCAACACATAGCCTTCGAGAATGCTGCCAAGCGCGAAAATCCCGCCGATTATCAGCGTGGGGGGCCACGTGTCGAATTGCATCAGCGCCAGCGTGATGCTGGTGATCGCGCCGACCAGGGTTCCGACAAAGGGAATGAAGACCAGCAATCCGGTCACCAGGCCGATCACCAGGCCAAATTGCAACCCGTCGAGGGACAAGGCGATGGCATAGAACACCGCCATGATCAGACACAATATCGCCTGGCCGCGAGCAAACCCCGACAGGGTTCGGTTGATCTCGCTCGCCTGTGCGCGGATTGTGGCGGCGTGTTTGCGCGGCAGCCAGGTGTCTATGCGCGCCACCATCAAATCCCAATCGCGCAAAAGATAGAATGCGACGACCGGCGTCACGAAGATCAGCGACAACACGTTGACGAAGGCAAGACCGCCATGGAACACCCCGGTCAGGATCGTGCCGAACCAGGAAAGGACCCGCCCCGCCTCGCCCTGAGCCGCCTCTTTCAGGCTCGCGACATCGGCCATTGGAATGCCCGCCTGGACCTGCAGCCGGATGACGAGCGCGTCTAGCCGATCGCGCAAGCCGGCCGTGAGCGCCGGTACGCGCGAGGCGAAATTGACGATCTGATTCTCGATCAGCGGCACAAACAGCATCAGCACCAGGCAGATCATCGAGAAGAACAGCAGGATGACGATGGCCGTACCACCGGCGCGCGACAGTTTCTTCAGCTCCAGCCAATCAACCAGCGGATCGAGGAAATACGCGATCGCCATGCCCAGCACGAAGGGCAGCAGAATGGCGCTCAACCCCCATAGGAAGAAGAACCCAAACAAGACCAGAACAATCCAGAATACCCGCGGCCCCATTTGCCCCTCGATCCCTGTCATCCGACGCACACTAGGGTCTGATCGGTTCAAATTGAACCGTGAATCAGACCCTACCTGTATGACATAGAGGGCGATTCACGTTTCAGGTTGAGTCAACCTGAAACGATCGCACTCTATGCCCGCAGGCCATGATCGGCTAGTGCCGCAATCAGCCCTTCGGTCGCGCATTAGCGTTAAGCCGCATCTGTCAGCGGCCGGGCTCGCTCGATCCGCTCGCGTTCCTTCGGAGAATGCATGGCGTCCCAGAGATCACAACGCCGCTGCGTATTTAGCCAAAAATCCGGACTGTTGCCAAACACGCGCGCGAGAATGAGCGCGGTGGATGCGGTTACGGTGCGGCGATTATTGCATAACTCATTGACGTGCTTGCGCTGTACGCCCATCGCTTCCGCCAAGGCAATTTGGGTCAACCCAATCGGCTTCATAAATTCTTCGATCAGAATTTCGCCAACGCTTGCGGGCTTGCGTTTTGTCGTCAGCATCGCGTCACCTCAGAGATAACTGTGGTCGTCCAGAGTCAATGAAGCCGCAGAATATAAGCATCGGCCGTGCCTTCCAGCGTCAACGAGTGCTGCGCTAGAATCGTGCGGAATTGGGCCGGATCGCCGGCGTAATCCAGGCTCACCACCGCCTCGCGCCGGTTGAGCTGATC
>CAIZEE010000413.1 GCA_903931835.1 uncultured Elstera sp. | reverse complement strand
CCTGCCATCTGCAACGATATCGCGATCGGCGCTGATAAGGCCGCCTATGTCACGGACTCTCTGTCGACCAACATCCTGCGCCTGAAGCCCGGTGCGACTCAGTTTGAGGTGTGGGCGACTGATCCGCAATTCACGCCGCCGCCGGGTGCCGCCGGGTTGGACGGGATCGCCTTCGGGTCTGACGGTAATCTCTACGTCAACACCTTCGGCCCGGGCGGGCTTTATCGGATCGATGTGAAGGGCGGCAAGGCGGGCAAGGTCACCAAGCTTGAGACCTCGTCACCGCTGGTCAATCCCGATGCGCTGCGTCCGCTCGGCCGGAACACATTCTTGATGATTGAGGGTTCTGGCAAGCTCGACCATCTGACGATCAAGGGCGACAAGGTCACCGTTGCCACGCTCAAAGACGGCTTTGTTCAGTCGACTGGTGTCGCGCAAATTGGCAATACGGCATGGGTTTCCGAGGGCCAGCTCGGCGTGCTCTTCGATCCCAAGCACGAGACCAAGCCAAACCTGCCCTTCCGTCTCTACGCCGTGCCATTCTCCGGCAGGTAGATTTTTCAGCATAGCGGCGGCGTGGCGACACGCTGCTGCGGGGAGTTTTATCGATGCTTAATCGCAGAAGTCACACGCCCATTTTGATGCTGTCCGCCGCGCTCGGCTTCCTGGCTGCGGCAAGCCCATCCCATGCCCAAGCGCCGGCGAAGCCTTGTGCGGAAGATAGCGGCATCACCCTGTCGCCCGGATTTTGCGCGACCATCTTCGCCGACAAGATCGGCCATGCCCGCCACATGGTCATGGCGCCGAACGGCGTTCTCTACGTCAACACGTGGAGTGGCGTTTACTACAATAACGACACGCCACCGGAGGGTGGTTTCCTGGTTGCCCTCAAGGACACCAAGGGCACGGGTCATGCCGATGTGACCATGCGGTTTGGCGAGACGCTGCCGGGCGGCGGTCATGGCGGCACCGGCATCGGTGTGTTTAACGGCGGGTTGTTCGCGGAGATCAACGACCGCATCGTGAAATACACGCTGGGCAGCGATGTCGTGCCCAAGGGCGATCCGACGGTGATCCTGTCCGATCTGCCGATCACCGGCGATCATCCGATGCACCCCTTCACGATCGACGCCAAGGGCCTGATCTATGTCGATCTGGGATCGGCCACCAATACCTGCGAGAAGCAGAACCGCGTGCCCAATACGCCGGGCAATGACCCGTGTGTGGAACAGGAAACGCGCGGCGGCATCTGGCGCTACGACACGACAAAGACCGGGCAGCATTTCTCCGCCGCCGAACGCTATGCCACCGGTCTGCGCAATGGCGAGGGGCTGTCGATCGACGCGGCCGGCCGCATCTTCGCAACTCAGCATGGCCGCGATCAATTATCGGAGGACTGGCCGCAGCTCTATACCCAGGCCAAGGGCCAGTCCCTACCGGCCGAGGAGCTGGTCGAGCTGCATGAGGGGGCCGATTTCGGCTGGCCCAAATGCTATTTCGACGGCGAGCAGGGTAAGCTGGTCTTGGCGCCCGAATATGGCGGGGATGGCGGCAAGACAGTTGGCCTTTGCGCGCAGAAGCAGGCGCCCGTTGCCTTCTTCCCGGCGCACTGGGCGCCTGACGATCTGAAGATTTACACCGCCAGCCAATTCCCGACCCCTTATCGCGGCGGCGCCTTCATCGCCTTCCACGGCTCGTGGAACCGCGCACCGGCCCCGCAGGCGGGCTATAACGTCGTGTTCCAGCCGATGGCGGATGGCAAGGCGACTGGCAAATTCATCGTCTTCGCCGATGGTTTTGCCGGTGCCGTCAAGGAGCCGGGCCGTGCCGCGCACCGCCCGACCGGGATTGCGATCGGCCCCGATGGTGCGCTCTACGTCTCCGACGATGTCGGTGGACGGATCTATCGAATCACCTATAGCGGGGGCGATGTCGCGTCGCTGCAGGGAGCGGCCGATCCCAACAAGGGGACCGCTGCATCCGCCGTTGTGCCGCCGCCGGAAGGCGTTCACCCCAATGCCGGCAAGTCGTTGCCGGTGCCGCCCGACTCCACCAGGGAACAGGTGGCGCTTGGTGAGCGGGTCTTCTTAGGTGAGGTTGACGGCGGCACCTGCGCTGGCTGTCACGGCACCGATGCCGGCGGCAGCCCGAGCGGCGCCAACCTCACTGCCGGGAAATGGCTTTGGAGCGATGGCAGCTACAAGGGCCTGCTGAACACCATCGCCAACGGCGTGCCGAAGCCGAAGGAACATCTGGGCGGCATGCCCCCGATGGGTGGCGTTAAACTGACCAAGCCCTCTCTCGACGCGGTCGCCGCCTATGTCTGGGCGATTGGTCACCAGACTGGAAAGTAACGCATAGATCTGTCCGCTGACGGATGAATTTCATCCTAACTCGGGAAAAGGGACTCGCTATGAAGAGCCTCGACCGTACGCAGAAAAAACGCACTCCACCGGACTGGGCGCCACCCTTTCCCGCGTGGAGTGCGGTTTTCGGCGACAAGGTCAAACAGGTCGTCATGGCCTATTTCGGCGTTCAGTCGAAGACGGGCGAGGAGAAGCCGGCGATCGCCGAGATTGCCGCCTACCTTGGCCAGAGCGAGGCGCCCGACCATATCGATCGCGCCCATTACGTCGATGAGGCGGGGTACAGCACGACGATTCTGATCGGCTATTGGCTTGATCCCACGCGTTATGAGGCCTGGGCGGCCTCATCGGGCTTTGCCGCCTGGTGGGAGGGGCGGGACACAATCGATGACGGGCTCGGCTATTTCATCGAGATCATCGCGCCCGATCATGATCGCTTCGAGACTTTGTTTTCATCACCGTCTTTTACCCATGGCATCACCACTGCGGCGGAGGGTTTCAGCGAACCGATCCTGGAGCACGGCTATTGGGGCGGCATGCGCGATCGCCTGCCGATCGCCGCGATCGATCCGCTCGAGCCGGGCGCGCAACCCTCGACCGCCAAGGATGGTAGGCGTGTGCGGGTGACTCCTGGCGAAAACCTGTGTCTGATTCGCTCAGGTCAGCGTTACGGCGCGACCGAGGGGGTTGAGCGCGAGACCTACTTGGAAGAGGTCGAACCGGCCTTGCGCGCCGGCATGAATTATCTGCGCGATAACGGCGGCGAGGTCGGTTGCATCGCGACCCGCTATATGACGGAACATGACGCCGATGGCTGCGCCCAGGAGGTGACATTCGGCATGTCCTGGTTCAAATCGCTCGGGCATCTCGAATCCTGGTCAGCCCACCACCCGACCCATCTGCATATTTTCGGCACGTTCCTCAAGATGGCGCAGAAACTGGGGCCGGCGATGAAGCTCGAGCTGTGGCACGAGGTCAGCGTGCTGCCGTCAGCCGGACAGGTCTTCGAATACGTGAACTGCCATCCGAAGACGGGCTTGTTGAAACTGGTTT
>CAIZEE010000412.1 GCA_903931835.1 uncultured Elstera sp. | reverse complement strand
TATCGCCGAAATTATCGGCCGCCATCTGAAGCTGCCGGTGGTTTCTATCACGCCGGAGGAAGCACCCGCGCATTTCGGCACGATGGCGATGTTCGCATCGCTCGATTGCCCGTCCTCAAGCGCGCTTACGCAGCAATGGCTCGGCTGGAAGCCAACCGAGATCGGCATGATCGCCGATATCAGCCGGCCGGGTTATTTCGGCGACTGAGCGATCACCTACCGCCCGGCTTGGCTTTGCTCCAGCCGGGCGGCCCTCAGATTTCAGGCTGAGATAGCACCAGACGTTGGGTAGTGGGTCAGTTTGAAATTTCAAACGCAACGAGTTGGTCGGTAAACCCAATCCCGGCCCCAAGCTTCTGAAGCCTGCACCGCACGATGGCATCCTTACCAAATTCCAAAACTGGATCTTCTGGCGGCTCGCTCAGAATCCGATAACGGTCGTCCCCAAGATGCTCGGCGCGAACTGGATACCAGCAATCGACCGCCTCCTCTGGCAGATAAACATGAATGGTTGTGATACTCATGCCGCCCTCTTCCGGTACATCTTCGATGCTGAAACTGATTTCTGCCGCCCTCAAGGTCGAGGTCGACGAGTCCTGGTTCCGCGTGGAACGCTGACTACCGCCCAGCGTGGCTTTGCTCCAGCCGGGCGGCATAGGCCTCGCGCACGACATGGCGGCGCACTTTCAGGCTCGGCGTCATCATCGCGTTTTCGATGGTGAACGGCGCGTCGGCGATGATGAAGCCCTTGATCCGCTCGATCGAGGACAGGCGCTTGTTGACGCGCGTGACGACATCGCCCAGCACGCGACGCAGTTCGGCGTTGTCGGTGAGTTGGGCCAGATCGGCGGCAACGCCTTGCGATTCGGCGAAGGCTTTGAGGAAATCCGGGTCGGGCACCAGAATCGCGATCAGCGCCGCGCGCTTGTCGCCCTCGACCATCGCCTGGGCGATTTCGGGTTCGAGCGACAGCACGCCCTGGATCTTGGCCGGCGAGACATTATCGCCGCCGGTCAGCACGATGACGTCGCGCTTGCGGTCGGTGATGATGAGATAGCCGTCCTCATCCAGTCTGCCGATATCACCGGTATGCAGCCAGCCATCGATGATCGCGAGGTCGGTTGCCGCCTGATCGCGCCAATAGCCCTTCATCACCAGATCGCCGCGCACCAATATCTCGCCATCCTCGGCAATCCGCACCTCGACCTTGTGCAAGGGCCGGCCGACGGTGTGCAGCTTGACCATGCCAGGCGCGTTGCAGCTGATCACCGGGGCAGCCTCGGTCTGGCCATAACCCTGGAAGACCGGCAGGCCCAGCGCATGAAAGAACATCGCGATATCGGGGTTGAGGGCCGCACCGCCCGACACCATCGCCGTCAGCTTGCCGCCAAACCGCGCGCGCATCTTGTCGCGCACCAGTTTTTCCAGCACCAGATCGATGGCGCGTTCGGGCAGCGTCAGCGATGTCGCATCGTGATAGCGCTTGGTGCCGATGCGCAGCGCCATGTCGAGCAAACGCTGCTGCAGCTTGGACGCCCGTTTCAGACTGGTTTGGACGCGCTGGTAAACCACCTCATAGAGCCGGGGCACTAGCGTCATCACAGTCGGCTGAACCTCCAGCAAATTGGCCAGCAGCTTGTCGGCACCCTCGCAGTAATAGATATCCGCACCAATGCCATAAGCGAAGAAATGACCCGCCGTGTGCTCGTAGGAATGCGACAGCGGCAGGAAGGACAGGAATTTCTCGCGCGTATTGCCGGTCAGCGACAGCAAGATGCCGGCACCGACGCAATTATGCAGGATATTGCGATGGGTCAGCATGACGCCGCGCGGCGCACCGCCCGTGCCGGACGTGTAGGTCAGACACGCAATGTCGTCGCCATTCGGCGGTGGTGGCAGCTTGGCCGGATCGGCCAGCAGGCCGCGCTTGATCGTGATTTCCCAATCCAGCACCTCGACGCCTTGCGGCACGCGCAGCGGCGCCTCCATCGTCACGACAAAGGCGATGTTGCTGCGCAAGGCCGCCGGCAACAGCCGGTCGGCGATTTCCTTGGTTGACGCGATCGCCGCCTTGGCGCCGCTATTGGTCAGCACATGGACATGATCATCGACCGTATTGGTCGTATAGACCGGCACGGTGATGCCGCCGACGGACAGGATGGCCAGATCCGCGATCAGCCATTCCGGCCGGTTCTCCGACACCAGCGCCACCCGATCGCCGCGTTCGATGCCGCGTTCGATCAGGGCTGCCGCCAGCGCGTCGATTGAGGTGCGGATGTCGCGCCAGCTACGCGATTGCCAGGCGCCGTCGCGCTTTGCCCACAGAAACGAGGCATCTCCTCGTTCTTCCGCCCGTGAGCGGAAGAGACTGACCAGGTCCTTAGCCTCTGCGAGTTCCATGCTTGATCGCTTCCCTTTGTTTTTCTTCTTATAGCGGTAGCCGCCCAATCCTTGGAATGGGGATGCCGCCAGTCTATATCGGTACGTGCCATCAGGAGTCAGCAATGAGTAAAACAGTACGGGCGGCAAAAGCGGCGCAACTCCCCGAATGGGATTTGAGCGACCTTTATTCCGGCATGGATGCGCCCGAGATCAAGTCCGACCTTGCGGCGGCTGAAAAAGGGGCGAAGGAGTTTGCCACTGCCTGGCGCGACCGGCTGTCCTCGCTCGCCGGCGACGAACTGGCAAAGGCGATCGCCCAATATGAGGCGCTTGATGAGCGCCTCAGCCGGCTGATGAGCTACGCCCAGCTGGTCGCGGCAGCCGATGTGACCGACCAGACGCGGGTGCGCTTCCAGCAATCCATTTCCGAAGCCGTGACCGCCATCTCGACCGACATGCTGTTCTTCACGCTCGAACTTAATCAGATCGACGATGCGGTGATCGAAGAGCAATTGGCGGCGCCGGCGCTCAAAGCCTACGCCCCCTGGATTCGCGACAGCCGCGCCTTCCGCCCGCATGAGCTCAGCGAACGCGAAGAACAATTGCTGCATGAAAAGCAGATCACCGGCAGATCAGCCTGGGGAAGGCTGTTCGACGAGACCATGGCGGCGGTCAAGGTGCCGTTCGACGGCAAGGAGCTGTCCACCACCCAGGCGCTCAATTTGCTGAACCACCCCAAGGCGAAGACCCGCAAGGCGGCCGCCAAGGCGTTCGGCCAGACCATGGCCGGCCAGATCCGCACGCTAACCCAGATCACCAATACGCTGGCCAAGGACAAGGAGATCGAGGATCGCTGGCGCAATTTCAAACGCCCGGTCTCCTCCCGCAATCTGATGAACCGGGTTGAGGATGAGGTGGTCGACGCGCTGGTCGAGGCCGTGCGCAGCAATTACGCCAATCTGGCGCATCGCTATTACCGCTTGAAGGCCGGCTGGTTCGGCCAGGACCATCTGGATTATTGGGACCGCAACGCGCCGCTGCCCGACGCGCCCGATCGCACGCTGACCTGGGATGAAGCGCGCAGCACGGTGCTCGGCGCCTATCGCCGATTTTCGCCGGAGTTGGCCGATGTCGGCCAGCGCTTCTTTGAAAACCGCTGGATCGACGCGCCGATCCGCCCAGGCAAGGTGCCAGGCGCCTTCGCCCATCCAACCGTGCCGAGTGCGCATCCCTATCTGCTGGTCAATTTCGACGGCAAGGTGCGCGATGTCATGACGCTGGCCCATGAACTGGGACACGGCGTGCATCAGATCCTGGCGGGACAGAGCCAAGGCTACCTGCTCGCCAACACCCCGTTGACGCTGGCCGAAACCGCATCGGTGTTCGGCGAGATGCTGACCTTCCAGGCGCTGCTCGATAGCGAAACGGATGCCAAGCGCAAACGCTTCATGCTGGCCTCTAAAGTCGAGGACATGCTGAACACGGTGGTCCGCCAGATTGCCTTTCACGAGTTCGAGACCCGCGTGCATGACGAACGCCGCTTGGGCGAGCTGTCATCGGAACGCTTGGGCGAAATCTGGCTGGCGGTGCAGGGCGAAAGTTTGGGTCCGGCACTGCGCTTCGATCAGGATTACAGCACCTACTGGGCCTATATCCCGCATTTCGTGCATTCGCCCTTCTATGTCTACGCCTATGCGTTCGGCGATTGCCTGGTGAACTCGCTCTATTCGGTCTATCAGGATTCAGCACCGGGATTTGCCAATAAATATCTCGATCTGTTGCGCGCCGGCGGGGCCAAGCATCACACCGAATTGCTGGCGCCGTTCGGGCTTGATGCCAGCGATCCGAAATTCTGGGCGCGCGGCTTGTCGGTCGTCTCCGGCTTCATCGACCAGCTTGAACGGTCTGCCGCGTGAGCGATGACAACAGCTTAGGCGGGCGGGTCAAACGCTATGCCCAGGTGGCGGGGGCGATGGGCGGGCTTGGCGCCAAGCTCGCCGGCGAGCGCTATCTCGGCATCAGCATTGATCGGGATAAGCACGCGAGCGACCTGACGGCAGCGCTTGGCGGCATCAAAGGCCCGCTGATGAAGGTGGCGCAGCTGCTCGCCACCATTCCCGAAGCCTTGCCGCGCGAATATGCCGAGCAACTGGCGCAGCTCCAATCCGACGCGCCGTCAATGGGCTGGCCCTTCGTCAAGCGCCGCATGGCGAGTGAATTGGGACCGGACTGGCGCCAGAAATTCGCCGAGTTCGAGCCGCAGGCAGCCTCCGCCGCCTCGCTCGGCCAGGTGCATCGCGCGACGTCCCATGACGGCACCAATCTCGCGGTCAAGCTGCAATACCCCGACATGGCGTCGGCGGTGGAGGCCGATCTCAGCCAGCTGAAGATCGTCTTCGCGATTGTCGAGCGCTACAGCCAGACCGTCTCGACCGGCGATATCCGCCTCGAGATCGCCGACCGGCTGCGCGAGGAATTGGATTACCGGCGCGAGGCGAAGAACATGGCGCTGTACGGTCTGATGCTCGACGGCGAGCCGACCGTCCATGTCCCCTACTCGATCCCTGAGCTGTCGACCGACCGGCTGCTGACCATGAACTGGCTCGACGGCGAGAAGCTGATGAATTGGACCGAACGGTCCCAGGAAGATCGCGACCGTCTGGCGCTGACCATGTTCCGCGCCTGGTATGTGCCGTTTTATTATTACGGCGTGATCCATGGCGATCCGCATCCGGGTAATTACTCGGTCCGGCCGGATGGCTCGGTCAATCTGCTCGATTTCGGCTGTATCCGCGTGTTCCGTCCGGCATTCGTCGGCGGCGTCATCGATCTCTATCACGCGCTGATGAACAACGATGCCGAGCTTGCCGTGCATGCCTATGAAACCTGGGGTTTCGGCAACCTCACCAAGGAGTTGATCGACTCGCTCAACATCTGGGCGCGCTTCCTTTACGCACCGCTGATGGAGGATCGCGACCGCCGCATCCAGGAATTGCCGAGTGGCACCAATGGCCGCGAGATCGCGGAGAAGGTGGCGATCGACCTGAAACGCCTGGGCGGCATCAAGCCACCGCGCGAATTCGTCTTCATGGATCGCGCCGCAATCGGCCTCGGCTCGGTCTTCACGCATCTGAAGGCTGAGATCAACTGGCACCGGCTGTTCTTAGGATTGATCGACGATTTCAGCGTAGACGCGCTGGCCAAACGGCAACAGGCAGCACTGGAACAG
>CAIZEE010000411.1 GCA_903931835.1 uncultured Elstera sp. | reverse complement strand
GGTATGCGCCACGTAAATGATGAACAGCGAGAGGCCGCGAAAAAAATCCAGCCTCGGGTCGCGGTTGGGCGTACGATGCGCAGTCATAGCGTTGGCGATCCGTCCTGTTCACTCGGTCTCGACGCTCTCTTCGCGGACCGAGGAACCGAAGTTACCGTTCGACCGTTCCCTTTGCGAGGAGCCAGCTATGCCTATTGCGTCCTGTGATGACCAAAGCGGCATTGCCGTTACCACCTCGGATGCAGCGGCCCTGACACCCCTCAATCAGGCAATCGAGGCTGTTCTAGCACATCGTGCGAACACCGCGACATTGTTGAACCAGACGCTCGGCATCGACCCCGACTGCGCATTGGCGCACCTGATTGTCGGGTTCGCGCAAAAAATCCTGGCCCAGTCCGAGCGCGACGAGTTGGCGCGCGCGGCTTTCGCGCGGGCCGAGTGCTCAATCAACGAGCGTGGCGGTACTGCGCGTGAGGTGCATTTGCTCGCGGCATTGGACGAATGGTGCGCTGGCAATATGCGCGCCAGCGCTGATTTGCTCGAGGCCGAGGTCGCGCGATGTCCGACCGACATTCTGACGCTCAAGCTGACCCATGCGATCCAATTCATGCTCGGCGACCGTGCCGGCATGCATCGGGTACTGACAAAGGCGACTGGTGCCTGGTCCGACGACCTGCCCCTCGCCGGTTATGTTCATGGCTGCATGGCCTTTGCGTTTGAGGAAATCGGTGAGTTCGACAAGGCGGAGGCGATTGGCCGACACGGCCTTGATCTAGCCCCGGGCGATGTTTGGGGCGCCCATGCTGTCGCTCATACATTCGAGATGCGCCGCCAGCCGCTTCAGGGGGTTGCCTGGCTCGACCGCTATCTTGGCCAGCTTGATGGCTGCGGCAATTTCAGCTTCCACATCGAATGGCATCGCTGCCTGTTTTTGATCCAGCTGGGTCAGCTCGATGCTGCTCTCGATGCCTATGATGGTGCTGTCAGGATCAAACAGACCGATGATTTCCGCGATATCAGTAATGCTGCCTCATTGTTATGGCGTCTTGAATATAACGGGATGAATGTCGGTTTGCGCTGGCATGAGCTGGCCGATCTGGCAGAGCGGCGGATCACCGACGATGCGCTGACCTTCGCCCGGCTGCATTATCTCATGGCGATGATCGGTGATCATCGGTGGCCGGCGGCAAAAGCCATGGTCGCACAGATGCAGCATGAAGCGGCGACCCCGGTGGCGAACGAAACCGTACCGACACAGCACATTGTCCTAGCCCGAATCGGCGCCAGCATGGCGCAGTCGATGCTCGATATCGGCGAACGCGATTTCCGCTCCGCCGTCGACCGATTCATGCCGGTGCGGTCGGAAATGCTCAGCCTCGGCGGCAGTAATGCCCAACGGGACGTTTTCCAGCAGATGCTGATTGCCGCTGCGGTTTCCGCCGGTCGCCTGGAAGACGCGGCCATCTTGATCGCTGAGCGCGAGGCGCTGTGCGGCAGCGGCCGGCGTCAGACCATGGGACCAATGCGCAAGAAACTGGTGAGCTACGGGCACCGCCACGCGTCCGCAGTCAGCAACTAAATCAAGCCGTCATAGCTCCGCTGGTCGATCGAGCAGGCAATCACGCTGAAACGCGGCGCTTTCAACGCCGACGACAATGCCGCCTCAAAATCCTGCATATCCTCAACATCGTATGCGTCCCCGCCATAAGCGCGGGTAATGGCCGCAAAATCAGTCGGCGCAAAATCCACCCCCGTATTGGCAAGTCCGGACGCACGCTGTTTCATCTCGATCAGCGCCAGCGAGCGGTCAACCAACACAATGATCACCACGGCAAGGCCGAGATCGCGCAAGGTAGCGAGCTCGCCGATACCCATTTCAAGCCCGGCATCGCCGACGAAAGCGATCACCGCCCTGCCCGGCTCCGCCAGTTTCGAACCCGCCGCCAGCGGCACTGACACCCCCATGGTGCAGAAGGCCGAGGATTGCCTGAGGTCGCGCGGCCGAAAGCATTCCCATTGCTGACTCAGCAGGATGCGGTGGGCACCGCTATCGGCGGTCGCGATGGCGTTCCTAGGTGCCAGACGCCGTGCCGCAGCGAAGATGGCGGCTGGTCCCCACTCGCTCTGCGGCGCAAAGGCTGATTTGAGGTCCGCTCGCAGCGCAAGCGCCTCGCCGTTTGGCCAACGGCGATTACCGCCCTTCAGCTCAGCACCGATAGCCCCCAGCATCTGTCCGATATCGCCGACGATCTCAATGCCGGCGCGATGCATGCCGTGACGGCGCGTCGTGGCGGCAAATTCGATGACCAGTGCGGGGTCCGGCCACGGATCGCGCCAGCCGACCCGCATTTCGATCGGGTCATAACCGACCAGCAGGATGCAATCGCTCGCCGCCAGCAGTGGCATGATCAGCCGGTCGGCCTTGGGTGACAGGCCGGCACCGCCCAAGGCAAGCGGATGATCCTCCGCCAACACGCCCTTGGCCTTATAGGTGGTGATGACCGGAATCGCGTTGGCGATGGCAAAGTCGGCGACGATGCCTTCGGCTTGATGATACAGAACCTCCAACCCGACGATCATCACTGGCCGTTCAGCACGATCGATACGGGCGGTCACACCAGTGATCAGGTCTCGGTCAGTCAGCGTCGGCCGCACCGGCGGAATCAGCGAGGCAATCGCACTATCCGGCTGCGGCTTTTCCGCAAGCTTAACCGGCAGGTCGATATGAATGGGCCCGGGCGGATCGCTCAGCATGGCTGTGAGCACTTGTTCCATCATCGCTGGAACATTGCCATCTGTTACCTCGAAACTGGACTTCACGAGGGGACGCAGGACAGCCTGATGGTCGATCACCTGGTGGGTGTAGCTCAGCCGGTCGACCGGATCGACACAGCCCGTCAGTACGACAAGCGGTACCTGCTCCTGCGACGCATTGGCGATGGTGTTTACCGCGTTGGTCAGGCCAGGGCCGATCGTCGCGACCAGGATGGCGGGCTTTCCGGTGCCGTGCCAGATCCCCTCCGCCATGAAACCGGCGCTGTTCTCATGCTTAACCAGCGTGAAGCCGATCCCGTGTCGGCGAAGAGCGTCAATTATCGCCAAGACTTCGCCGCCCGGAATGCCAAAGGCGTGACGGCAGCCCAGATCGGCCAGATAACGCGCAATCAATCCCGCAGTTGACGTCATCTGGGGATCAGGCCGGCTTCGTCACGCGGGCGCGCGCCCAATCAATCCACGCCATCACCTCATGACGCAGCAGGACCAGGATCACCAGCGACGACGCCAGGGTCTCGCAAGCCTCCTTAAACAACACCCCACCATCGCCGTAAGGATCGACGCCAAGTGGCGAGACCAGATGGAAGAATATGGCGCCGCCCATGATGCCGGCCGACAGCACGGCGCCAAACACACGCGACGGTGCGATGACCAGCAGGATGGATGCTAATAGCTCGGCCGAGCCGGTACCGATGCGCATCACCGCCTCGTATCCGTGAAAGCCGAGCCAATCCGTCAAGGTCGTGAACAGCTCGACACTGCCTGGATTGCCGGTAAACTTATATTGCAGGTACCAGACAAAAACGTAGACGTTCCAGAACGCCAGCGGCCAAGTCACATACCAGACGATGCGGCCGGTGTGGTCAAGCGTGTCGGAATGGATGCTCATCGCGATGTCCCCTTTTCCAGGTGTTATGTCGGTCGGGATCTTTACTTGGCGTATTTGGCTATCACGCCGAATGCCTGACCGAGTTCGTCACACCCTTCGACAAGGTTACGGTGTTACGACAGCATCACCGCCGCTAATACATCCCGATATAGATGCGAATGAGCCCGTTCAGGATCGGCGGACATTTAGCGAGAACCTGAACAAAGGTATCGCGCGGGGTCACCTCACAGGTCGCCATGGTTTCGGCGATCGCCGCTGCCGCCCGGTCGGTCTTCTCAATCACCGCGCGTTCGCCAAAAACCTCCCCCGGGCCCAGTCGGCGTAGCACGGTTTCCTCGCCCGCAGCATTGGCTTTGACGATTGAAACGGTGCCGGATTCGACAACATAGACCGCATCGCCAGGGGAGCCATCCTTAAAAATTATAGTGCCTTTGGGATAGGTCCGACGATCGGCAATCCGCCCCGATTCGGCGCGGCTCCGCTGACGTCCAAGCACCTCCGCAGACGCCGCCTCGGCTTCGCCCTCCACTTCCTCCCGCGCAAGGCCGACACGATGGCGTTGGGTGCGGATCAGCGAGCGCAGCAGATAATTCGCCATTGGCGGCGCGTCGTCGATGATCTGCTTAAAGGTTTTAGCGGTGATCACCCGGCATTCGCACTCCACCGACGCGACGGCTGTCGCCATGCGCGGGGCCGGGTCAATCAGCGCCATCTCGCCGACAATGCCATTTTCGCTGATCGTGCCGAGGCGCTTTTTGTCCGGCCCGAACACATCCACCTTGCCCTTTACGATGAAATAGGCGACGTCGGCAGCATCGCCGATCCGAAAGATGATTTCGCCCGCCGCAAACCGTTTGGTCGCGTCTGCCATGCTACCCCACCCATCCTTGCGAAGCCGGGATTACCAGCGGCCCTTGCACCGCCTTTTCCCGGTCGTTAAAGCGAAGACCAACGAAACCATCACAAGTCGGCGACGGCCAATGATGCGATAATTGCATCAACTTGATAGTCACTCAAGACCGACCGGTGCGACATCATTAACTGGACAAGGATTTGCAAGCTTGGTAGCGAAAGCACCTGATTTCGGCGGGATGCGACTGCCCCCCCTCACCCAAACACAGGCCATCTCCGTGAGCGCCGATACGACCAAAGAGCCTGGGCCATTCCGTTCGGTCTTTGGCTATTGCTTCAGCTATTGGCGACAGCAGCCTGTACTTATCCCAGCGATGGCGCTGGCGATGCTGGTCGCAACGGTTTGCGATGCGGTCATTCCGGTTTTCGCCGGGGAATTGATCGACGCACTGACTGATCGTAGCGCCCTTACCCAGGCGATCCGCGCTGTCGAGATGATCGCCGGCATTGGCGTGGCCTATGTGCTGTCTCGTCTGGTCGTGTTCGCGCTGCTCAACCGGTCCAGCACGACGATCATGCGGCGCATGGTCGAGGATGCGTTTTTCCGCGTGCAACGCTTCTCAACCGATTGGCATGCGTCAAGTTTTGCCGGCGCCACGGTACGCAAAGTGACGCGCGGCATGTGGGCCTATGACAATATGGCCGATACGGTCATCCTCGGCTTCTTTCCGGCATTAGTCGTGCTGGTTTCAGCGACTCTTCTGGTAGCGCTTCGCTGGTCGCTGATGGGCGGCGTCATTGCCGTCGGGGTCGCCTTCTATCTTGTCTTGTCGTCAACGCTGGTGCTGCGTTATGTGGCGCCCGCTGGGCGGCTGGCCAATGAGATGGATTCAAAGCTGGGTGCGGCGCTCGCCGATTCGATCAGTTGTAATCAGGTGGTCAAAGCCTTCGCCGGTGAGGATCGCGAGGATAGGCGTCTGAGCGATCTGACCCAGATCTGGCGGCGCCTGACTTATCGAACCTGGATGCGGGGATTGAATTCCAGTGGCGTTCAGAACCTGACCGTCATCTCGCTACAGGCCGTCGTTCTCAGCCTCGCCGTCTGGCTGTGGTCCGAGGGCCGCGCCACGCCGGGCGACGTTGCCTATCTGCTGACCACCTACTCCGTTATGCAGGGCTATCTGCGTGAGATCGCCACCCATGTCCGCAACATGCAACGCGGCGTCAACGATATGGAGGATATCGCCCGGTTTTCCCGCATGAAGCTGGGGGTCGAAGACCGTCCAGGTGCGCATGCCGTTACTGTGCCGCATGGCCGTATCGATTTCGTCGACGTCACGTTCCGCTATGGCGGACAGAGCCGAGCGGTATACGAGGATTTCTCGCTGACCATCCAGGCTGGTGAGCGGATTGGGCTGGTCGGCCGGTCTGGCAGCGGCAAAAGCACCTTCGTAAAACTGCTTCAGCGCCTCTACGATCTTGAGGCTGGTCAGATTCTGGTTGATGGCAATGACATCGCCGAAATCACCCAGGCGAGCCTGCGTGAGAACATCTCAGTCGTGCCGCAGGAGCCGATCCTGTTCCACCGCAGCTTGGCTGAGAATATCGGTTACGGCCGTCCGGGTGCGAAGCCGGAGGAGATTGTGGCCGCCGCCAAACGCGTCTTTGCCCATGATTTCATCGTGACGCTCCCCCAAGGCTACGCGACCGAGGTTGGCGAGCGCGGCGTCAAATTGTCCGGCGGCGAACGCCAGCGTGTAGCCTTGGCGCGCGCCGTGCTGGCAGACGCGCCGATCCTGATCATGGATGAGGCGACCTCCAGCCTCGACAGCCTGTCCGAGGTCTTGATGCAGAGGGCGGTTGAAGCGGTGATCGAGGGACGTACCACCATCATCATCGCCCACCGTCTCTCCACCGTCCGGCAGGTCGACCGGATTCTGGTCTTTGAGGCAGGCGAAATCGTCGAGCAAGGCTCGCATGACGAGTTGATTGCGCGGCCGGGGGGCCATTATCGAAGCCTATTCGATGCCCAGGCTTTCGGTCTGGTCGGAGATGTCGAAGCGGCCCAGTAATGCGTCACTTTAGGTCCAGTTTCCAAGTCTGGCCGACCAGATCAAAACCGAATGAATGATGCGGCGCCTCCTCAACCAGCTCAAACCCTGCTGTCTGATAGATATGCCGCGCGGCTGCCAGGATATCGTTGGTCCAGAGTTTGAGCTCGCGATAGCCAAGATTGCGCGCCCGTTCGATACAGGCGGTCACCAGGGACTTGCCGATCCCGAGCCCCCGCGCGCTTGGCTCGACATAGAGCAGCCGCAGCTTTGCGACCGTCGGGTCCTCACTTTGCGTCAGAAAGACCGATCCGGCGACAAGCCCGTTATGCTCGGCGATCCAGCAATCTTCGCGCGATGGATCGAAATTCGCGATGAACTTCGCTGCTATGTCCGCGATCAGACCCTCATAGGTCCAATCCCAGCCATATTCGTGATGATACAGGACGGCTTGCCGATGGACGACCCAGCCGAGATCGCCCGGTTCCGGTGGCCGCAGCCTGACGACATTTCCGGGCGAAGGGTCGTCGTCCAGAACCGAACGGATGTCCTGCATCGCCGAAATCAGACGCTGCCTACCACTCTGATCGACCGGTGCCAGAATGGTGTCGATCAGGGAGCGAG
>CAIZEE010000410.1 GCA_903931835.1 uncultured Elstera sp. | reverse complement strand
CCCCGCAGCTTTGGCAGTCCGCAGGAATATTCATTGAAAAGAATGCAACGAGATGCCGGCGCTTTTATTCAGGGCTGGAACGATGTCGTTGATGCCGCTCTCGTATCAAACGGCGGGAAGCAGTTAACCCCACGACAAGGGGGACAACTATTGCTGAATATGCGTTATAGATCAGTATTTCTAAAAGCCATTCGACAGGAACCCAAATTAGAAATGCTAAATTCTGGGTTTATTGAGGCGAGTGAGGGCAATATTTCGTCGATCGCAAACGCCCTTAAGACCTCTCCTCTTGCAGATGTAGAATAAAATTGAGCTACGATAGCAACTGTGCCGTCTGGCCTTGCGCTGCGAGCAGTTCTACCGCCCGGCGGTCGAACGACACGAAGGTTTCGCCGCCAAGCCACGCCCCTTCATAGGCCATAACGCCGTCCGCGAAGTCGCCGCCAGCCTCGAGCAGCGACAGGCCGGCCTCCACGGCAGGGCGGTTCATGACCACGTTCGCCGCATTCAGCAGGTCGCGGATGGTCAGGGCAACATCCTCCTTCGGCAGCTTCGCGCCTCGGCGCAGAATCCAGACTAGCTCGCAGAGGCAAGGCACCGAGACAGCGATGAGCGAGGCGTCTGTCAGCAGTTTGCTGGCCGCGAGGCCTTGTTCGGCGTCGTCCTGCAATACGGCGCGGGCGAGGACATTGGTATCGACGGAGATTTTTATTTTTCGCCTGCCCAACCGGCCGCCGCAATGTCGTTCATCTCCTCGATCGACAGCGGTTTGTCGACTTTTCCGGCGTGTCTGCCGATAAAGTCGTCAATGGTTCCAGCCGGCTTGGCGGCCTTCACCCGCAATTCGCCCCCTGGCAGCTTGTCAAATTCGACGCGCTCACCTGGCTTGATACCAAGATGCTGAAGTAGGTCGCGTTTGAGCGTGACCTGACCTTTTGTCGTGACGGTAACGGCGGGCATGGCAAATCCTTCCTCTCCAAAAACGTAATGGAAATCGTCATTACATTCAATAGAGGCTATTGCGTCGAGAGGAATTCTAGTGACCACACGAAATTGACGCCGTCCTCCGACTCGGCATGCCCGCCTATGAGTATTTTCCGAACCTACCCAGACCCGCATCATTCATAATATTATGGATAACCGATGTATGGAAAGTGACCGTCACTGCCCTGCGGTAGAGACTGGAACTTCGCTGAATGCCTAAATCCGCCGCGTCGCCTAAGCTCAATCCAAAAAAAGTCGTGGTCGTCGCTGAGGATGATCCTCTGCTCCCCCAGAGAGAAGATGCCAGCAAGGCGAGCGCTTCGCGGGCCGCGGCGGCTCGGATCGACGCGCTGACGCGGCGGCAGCGTCAGGTCATGACGAGTGTCCTGGCCGGGCTGCCCAACAAGACCATCGCGGCCGAGCTTGGTGTCAGTCAGCGGACGGTTGAGAACCATCGTGCCCAGGTTATGAAGCGGACCGGGGCGGCATCCTTGCCCGAGTTGGCGCGCCTGGCTCTGAGTGCGACCGGGTCGGATGCTGGGGATCCTGCCACGGCCTTGTCCGAAACGGTGGCCGAGAGCCTGTCCGCGACGTCGCCAAGCGAGGAACTCGACGACGATCGGTTCCGGCGCTTCTTCGATGCCATGCCGATGGCCATCGTCATCGCTGCCATAGCGGCGCCGGAGATCATCGTCTATGCCAATCCTGCTTTCGAGCAGCTTTCGGAGCAAACTCTGGCCGAGATCGACGGTAAATCCTGGTCGAGCCTGCGTGGCTCCGATCCGTCGCAACCCGAGCGCATCCTTGGCCAGGCGATTATCGGCGCCAACGACCGGATTGGGAGATTTGAGCTCGTTCGCGCCGGGGGCGATGGCGTCACGGTCGAGGCGTATGTCAGCGTCATCGTCGATGATGACGACCAGCCGACCTTCCGGCTGGCTGCGCTGGTGTCGGTCAGTACCGACGAGGCGACAGATCGGGATGAATACGAAGAGAAAATTCGCGAAAGAGATACGGCCATTGCCGAGATACAGCATCGCGTTAAAAACAATTTGCAGATGATCACCACGCTTATTCGCATGGAGGCGCAAAACTATCGCACTAAAGTCGATAAGGCTCCGCTCGATCGATTGGAGGGCCGTATCAATTCGATTCAAATAATTTACCGGCTTTTATCCGATTTTTCGCAGAGCGAGGAAATCGATCTTGGCGTCTATCTGAGCGAAATCGCGTCGTCGGTCATGCATTCGCATGCGGTGGAAGGCATCCGACTCGATCTCAAGGTCGACGCCTATCCCGTGTCGGTCAATGTCGCCTTGCCGACGGGCCTGGTGGCGAACGAATTGCTGACCAACGCCTTGAAGCATGCCTTTGTCGGCCGTGACGGGGGAACCATCACCTTGCATAGCCTGTCAGACGCCAATGGCTGCCGGGTGACCATCGCAGACGATGGCATCGGCCTGCCGGACGGCGTCGAATGGCCGAAGCAGGGCAAACTGGGCGAACTCATCGTCCGCTCCTTGCGGCAGAACGCCAAGGCCGATCTGAGGGTCGAGTCGACGCCCGGCAAAGGCACCAAGGTAACAATCGCCTTCACCCGCGCCGCTGCGGCCGTCGCCAGTGCCGCGTAAGCGAGCGCTGGACTCCCCTCAGATCCTAGCGCGACCGAAGGAAGCGGCTGTTCCGCAGCAATCCCGCCGAGACCAACGAGACGATCACGCCCACCGGGAAAATCTCGGCGAAGGTCATCGGCCAACGGTAGAGCGGGTTGGCGTAGTCGAGCTTGAACTGCTCCATCTCGGCCCTGAATCGCTCGAGCGCTTCGCCGGAGACGCCTTTTGCCTCCTGCTCAGCAATCAGTGCCTGAGCATAGGCGCCGGCGAAGTCGGCATGGGCGATGGCGCATGAAACCTCCCACGCGACGACATAAATCACTCCGGCAACAGTGCTGACGCCAAGACCCAGCGCCAGTGCGGGCCAAAATCGGATCACGCCGCCGAGATCGACGTCGCGGTGGCGCTTGATCGCAAGGAATACGGCGCTGAGCGCAATCAGCATGGTCAGATATCCGACCAGCATGCCGTAGCTCATCATCGTCTGGCCGCTCATTGTGAGCGTCAGGATGGATAGCGGCACGCCGACGACGACTCCCGCGACCACGCCATAGATCAGGATGTATCGGAGCATTTGCGGCCTCCCCCGTGGGTCAGTTCAGGGCTTCATCGAGCCCGATGCAGCGGCGGAAATCCATCGCCCAAACGGGTGATTCGGCGGGAATCATCCGTTCCGGCGGCCGATCAACCGATGATGCCGTGTTCTCGCGCACGCTTGATCGCATCGGTGCGCCGCTCGGCGCCCAGCTTCTCGTACAGCCGGGCGAGGTGGGTCTTCACCGTGTTGGGCGAGACGTCCAACCGGCGGGCGATCTCCTTGTTGGAGCGGCCGGCGGCGAGCTCTTGCAGCACAATCAGTTCACGCGGACTGACGCCGAGCGCCGCGACTGCCTTCGGATTGCCGTCGAACGGTGTGGGCTTGGGGCCTGCGAATACGCGCATGCCGATGAAAACGCCAAGCGCCAGGAACGCTGCCGCGATCAGGCCGATATAGATCTCGCCCGGCCACGACCGCGCCAACCGGTAATAATCGAGCCACTGGAGCACAAGCGTCCCCGCCGCGAGAAACGCGCCGTAGCCCGCAATCTGCTTCCACAGGTGTCGGTTCATGTGGCGAGTTTAGCGCCGTTTGTTTACGGCGTCCGCCGGGAAAACCGGAGGAGCGGTTTTAGCCGAGCTCGAAAAGGAGGGTGCGGTGATCGCACCGTGATGCCGTCGACGATCAACCCGCGTTGGTCTGATTGACAACACACCCTGCTGTTGTCATATTATCCAACATGAAGGCGGAACTGTTACTCAGCGAGCGCCAGATTTTTGATGACCGATCCTTCGCCGAGATACGGATTTGGCGTGTGCCGAAGCCGGTCGCGGCATCGGCGCACTACTATAAATACGCATTGGCCTATGTCGTCTCGGGCGTCTGTGTGCTTCGGTACGACAACGAGGCGGGCAAGGGCGATCATCGGCATGTTGGCGCTGTCGAGACATCCTATCTGTTCAAGACGCCGCAGGCGTTGCTTGCTGATTTCTGGAACGACATAGATGAATGGAGGTCATCATGAACATCGTCACCCTGTCGATCGCCTCGCGTGATGATGTGAACCGCCGGGCCTTGGCTGCCTTTGAGGGGCAGGGCCAAGGGTCGCATATCTCGTTCGCGTCGGTTGATCTGTTGTGGCGGATTTTGACGGCGAAACGGTGGGATATTCTGCAGGTGATGACCGGTCAGGGTGCCCTGTCCATCCGCGAAGTCGCCCGCCGTGTTGGTCGCGACGTGAAGGCGGTGCATAGCGACGTTCATGCGCTGCTCGATGCCGGCGTGCTCGATCGGCATGACGGCGGCGTCGTGTTTCCGTTCGACGCGGTTCATGTGGATTTCACGCTGGATGCGTCGGCGGCGTCAGGCCGGTCGCTCGGCAGGGTCGTGTAGCACTTTCCTAACGGCACTCCTCTCCGCCGGCGGGGCGGAGAGGCTGGGTGAGGTGGGGTGATACAACCGCTCGACGCATCGTTTCCAGCACACACACCGCGCAGCCGCTCTGGGTCCCCCACCTCTCCCGACCTCTCCGCCCCAGCGGGGCAGAGAGGGGGAAGGGGGGATTAACTCAGGCGAACGATACTACGCAGCGGCGACCGCGACACCGTGATCTTCGAGCAGCTTGGCGAGCTCGCCTTCTTCATACATCTCGCGGACGATGTCGCAGCCGCCGACGAACTCCCCCTTGACGTAGAGCTGCGGAATGGTCGGCCATTCGGAGAATTCCTTGATCCCCTGGCGGATGCTGGGGTCGGACAGCACGTCGATGCCCTTGAACTTGACGCCGAGATGCGTCAGCACCTGAACCACGGCGGCGGAGAAGCCGCATTGTGGGAAGACGGGCGTGCCCTTCATGAACAGCACGACGTCGTTCGATGCCACTTCTTGGCGGATCCGCTCAAATACCGGGTTGTCTGACATGGTCCTAGATCCCTTCGGGAATGGAGGTCTGTAGGGCCAGCGCGTGCAATTCATTACCCATTTTGCCGCGAAGCGCCTGATAGACCATCTGGTGCTGTTGGAGGCGGGACTTACCCTTGAAAGAGGCGGAGACGACATACGCCGCGTAATGGTCGCCATCGCCGCGCAAATCCTCGATCGAAACCGATGCGTCGGGGATGCTTTCCCGGATCATCTGTTCGATCGTGCCTGCATCCATAGCCATGCGATGGGTTCCCTTACGCCATGTATCCCGGCAGCCAGCCTTCATGGGCTTCCCGCAGTTCAGCCACAGATGTGGCATCCCCACCGTTCACTGTCAACGCATGGCCGCCAGTATGGCCGATGATGCGCGCAGGCAGATGCAGTTTGGTCGCCTCCGATAGAAGCTGGTAGCCGATATCGGTCTCGACAGCGAGCAGATAGGCGGCCGTGCCCTCACCGAACAGGAAGGCATGCAGCGAATGATGGTCGTCGCCGGCACTGATCGAGGCGCCGATGCCGCTCGCCATCGCCATCTCGGCGACTGCGACCAGAATCCCGCCATCGCTGACATCGTGACAGGCATCGATCAGCCCCTGGCCGATCCATTTGCGCACCAATTCGCCGGCTAGCTTCTCCTGCGCGAAGTTGAGCGGCGGCGGCGGGCCTTCGTCTCTTCCATAGAGCTCTCGAATATAAAGGGAGCAGCCGAGCCAGGGCCCGTCATTGCCGCCGAGCGCGATGATCATCCGCCCGGAATGCTTGAAGCCGATCGAAACCGAGCCCGCGACATCCGCCATCACGCCGACGCCGCCGATGACCGGGGTTGGCAGGATGCCCTTGCCGTTGGTTTCGTTATAGAGCGACACGTTGCCGGAAACGACGGGATAGTCGAGCGCCCGGCAGGCGGCACCGATGCCGGCGATGCAGCCGACCAGCTGGCCCATGATCTCCGGCCGCTCGGGATTGCCGAAATTGAGGTTGTTGGTGACGGCGAGCGGCGTGGCGCCCACGGCGGTTAGATTGCGATAAGTCTCGACCACCGCATGGGCGCCGCCCAGTTCGGGATCGGCGAAGCAATAGCGCGGCGTACAGTCGGTGGTCAGCGCCAGGCCTTTGGTCTGGCCTTCCAGACGCACGACCGCAGCATCGCCGCCGGGGCGTTGGATGGTCTGGCCGGTGACCAGATGGTCGTATTGCTCCCATATCCAGCGCCGGGATGACAGGTTCGGGGAGCCGACCAGTTGCAGCAAGGCGGAGCGGATCGAGGCGGGGGCGCGCACGCTGGCATCGTCGAATGGCGCGCGCTTGGGTGTGGGCACATGGGGCCGATCGTAGAGCGGCGCGTCATCGACCAGGGGCACGAGCGGCAGGTCGCAGACGATGGCGTTGTTATGGCGCAGCACGATCCGCCCGGTATCGGTCAACGTGCCGATCTTGGCGAAATCCAGCTCCCAGCGCTCGAACACGGCGCGCGCCTGTGCCTCGGCACCGGGTTTCAGGATCATCAGCATGCGTTCCTGGCTTTCGGACAGCATGATCTCATAGCCGCTCATGCCCTGTTCGCGCCTTGGCACCGCGTCGAGATCAAGCTCGATACCGAGCCCCCCTTTGCCGGCCATCTCGACGGAGGAGGAGGTGAGGCCGGCCGCCCCCATATCCT
>CAIZEE010000409.1 GCA_903931835.1 uncultured Elstera sp. | reverse complement strand
GTCATCCTGATCATCCTGGATACCTTCTCCGCACCACCGTTGAAGGCGGTACAGCGCGGCTATCGCGGTACCGGCATGGACGAGTTCTACCAGCCGGCAGAACTCAAAAAGCAGGCGGCCGCGAACCAGGTTCCGGCACCGGAAGACAAGGTCGATCTGGCCGGGCAGAAATCGTCGGAGGTCTACAGCAACGTCAAGGTGCTGGGCGACCTGGACGCCAACGAGTTCATCCGGCTGATGACCGCGATCACGGCCTGGGTGTCCCCTCAACAGGGGTGTGCCTATTGTCACACTGATAATCCGGCGGAAGACACGCTCTACACCAAAGTGGTCGCGCGCCGGATGCTGCAGATGACCAAGCACATCAATGCCGACTGGAAGCCCCACGTCGCGGCCACCGGCGTTACCTGCTACACCTGCCATCGGGGCAATCCGGTGCCACAGAACATCTGGTTCGACGAAAAGCTGCCGCCGCATGCGGGTGGGTTTGCACAGGCGGCGATCGGCAAAAATACGCCGTCATCGGTGGTCGGTTCAGCGTCGTTGCCGAACGACGTGTTCAAGCCGTTCCTCGAGGAAGCTCATAATATCCGTGTCGCGGGCACTACGGCGCTGCCGGAAAATCCCCAAGCCACGATCAAACAGACAGAGTGGACTTATGGTCTGATGATGCATTTCTCCGAATCGCTTGGGGTAAACTGCACCTATTGCCATAATAGCCGATCATTCTCTGACTGGTCGCAAAGTACGCCGGCGCGCGGTACCGCTTGGTATGGCATCCGTATGGTCCGCAATCTGAACGTGGAATACCTTGATCCCCTCACCAGCACCTTCCCGGCCGCGCGGCTCGGGCCGCATGGTGACGGGCCCAAGGTGAACTGCCTGACTTGTCACCAGGGCGTCTATAAGCCGCTATTCGGTGCCAGTATGTTGGGCGACTATCCAGAGCTTGCCGATAACAAATAGGCCAGTTCTGGGGGAGCGACGGCGGAGGGGTAACTCCAACACCCCCTCCGCCGTTTCGTTTTTAGGGTCTGATTTACGGTGTAAATTGAGCTGTGGATCGCCCTCTAGCGTGGCCAGCGCCTGGCGAGATCGCTAACGTGAGCGATCAGGGCGGCCAGCAAATAGAGTGCGAGCCAAGGCCACTCCTCGCCGACGATCGCACCGCGCACCGTCAGCATCAGAAACAGGCCAGGCAGCAATGTGCCAAGAAGGGCGGGCGGCGTCGGTCCCCGGCCGGTTCTGCGGTGATAGAAGGCAAGCCCCATACCCTCGATGACCGTCAGCGCCAGGATCAGATCGATCATACGACCGCTTGCGAACAGCTCAGCCATGAGGGGTGGCCTAGTTCAGACGAACGATGGTGAAGTTGAGGAAACTGGCGAAGCTCACCCAACAAAGATAGGGCGCCAGCAGCCAAGCCGCCCGGTCTGACGACCGCCGCACCACCAGGATTAGCACCACAATAGACAGCCACAGGAAGGCGACCTCGATCACCGCCCAGTCAGGATGCTGAAGGTGGAAGAACAACAGGCTCCAGCCCATGTTCAGCAGCGCGTTAAGCGCGAACGCCGCGATGATTGCCCGCCTTGCCGACGCGCTGCGGCTGCGATGCCAGGCAACCGCGCCGGACGCTGCGATCAGACCGAAAATAAGCGTCCAGGCGGGGCCGAATGCCCAGCCGGGCGGCTGCCACCAGGGCTTGTTGAGGGCGAAATACCACGGCCCCAGCCTCGTCAGCGCACCGCCCGTGCCGGCAACCAGAAACGCCGCCAGCGCCGCGACGATCGCCGGTTTCCAGGCCACCTGCCGCGCGGCTGTCATGTCGGCAGCAAACCCGATAGATGGCCAAGATTCTTGAAAAAGATGCGCACATGAGCGAGGGGTTTGGCTCGGACCAACTCCTTGTTCATGTAGGCGTCGAAGGTGAGCTGTTGCACGTCGCGGTCACGGCAGATTTTGACGAAGCGCTCACGCCTACCGTCGGTCGAATACCAATAGCGCTGCATGATGTCGAGAATCCAAAAGACTTGGCCGTGTGCGCGCATGAAGCGCTTACGCGCCAGCGCCAGACTACGAGCATCGCCGGTCGCCAGGAATTTTTCGACCGCCTCGGCAGCGAAGCGCCCGCCGGCCATGGCATAGTAGATGCCTTCACCTGACGCCGGTGCAACCACGCCAGCGGCGTCGCCGGCCAGTACGACGTCGCGCCCGTTATCCCACTTTCGCAACGGTTTGAGTGGGATCGGAGCGCCCTCACGACGCACTGTGTCAAGCAGATCGAGGCCGGCTTTTTCGCGCAAGGCCGCAACCGATTTGCGGATTTGAAAGCCCTTCTGTGCACTGCCGACGCCGATGCTCGTGGTGGCGCCGTGCGGGAATACCCAGCTGTAGAAATCTGGCGAAAACTGACCCTGATAGATGACGTCGCAACGCTTTCCATCGAAATCTGGCGCGCCATTGCCAGGCGAACGCACGATCTCATGATAGGCGAAGACGTAGCGCATCTTTTCCGCCCCAGGGATTGCTTGACGAGCGACCCCAGAATTCGCCCCATCGGCGCCGATCACGCTGCGCGCGCGAACACGCACGCGCTTCTGATTTACCTGGTACTGCACCACGGTCGTTCCATCGCTGTCGCAACTGAGGCATTCGAAGGTGCCAGTGCGGCGCACGGCGCCCGCATGTTCGGCCCGCTCGCGCAGCCATTCGTCGAAAACTTCGCGGTCAACCATGCCGACGAACCCGCCCTTGATCGGAATATCCACCTGTGAGCCGGAAGGCGCGATCATCCGGGCCGTCGAGATATGGGCGACCAGCAAATGTGCCGGAATTTCGAAGTCTTTGATTAAGCGGGGCGGTATGGCGCCTCCGCAGGGTTTGATCCGACCCCCCCGGTCCAGCAGCAGAACCGAGCGTCCGGCTCTGGCCAGATCCGTTGCGGCGGTTGCTCCTGAAGGGCCTCCACCGATTACTGCGACGTCGAAGGTTTCGAGTGCTGCCATGTCAATCTCCCTGGGCTTCCCCGGCAATCGCGGCCATACGCATCCCGGCGTCCCGGCGGCTCGCATGATCCTGAAACACGCGCACGGCCAGAAGCGCCGCCGCCACGAATAGCAAGGCTTGGACCGTGAAGACGATCGGATAGGCGCCAGCGGCCGAGCCAAGTATGAGCCGGCCAAGGTCGCTTGCGGCCGTGCTGGCGAACCCGCCAAGCGCAAAGGCGACCGCCTGTGCGGCACCCCACAGCCCCATGCGAACGCCCTCGCGCGCGCTGCGGCCCTTACCGGCCAGTCCCATCATCGAGCCGATTGCGGCCACCGCGAAGGCGCCGTTGGCGACGCCAAGCGCGAACACCCAGCTTTGCAGCGGAAACGACGGCCCGAACCGCCCGGAAAACGCAAGTCCGATGAGCCCCAGCGCGGAGCCCGCGCAGCCTGCGACCGTCCAGGTCCGCAGCGAACCGAACGGCTTGCCGGCGAACAGACTGCCGGCGACCGCAACCAGGATCATGCCGACCAGAGCGCCGCCATGCTGCAACCCGGTTATCTTCGCCGATCCGCCCGGGGTCAGTTGAAACACGTCGCCGGCAAAGGGCTCAAGCACCAGTTCCTGGGCGCTATAGGCGAACATCGACAGGAACACGAATATTGCGAAGCGCCGGGCTTGCGGTTCCGCCCAGACACCGGCCAGGGCTTGCAGAAATCCACCCTCCGATGTCGCGGTAGCGATTGAAGCCGCCGGTGTTTCGCCTGAAACCCGGCCTTCAATGCCCCAGATCGCCAGGATCGTGACCACAAGCGCGATCAGGGCGACGCCGCCCGTTATCGAGATCAGCCGTGCTGGTGAATAGGGATCGAGCAATTGGCTGGCGGTCCCCGCCGTGACCGCGAAACCGGCCAGCATCATCACCCAGACGATGGTCGCCGCCGCTGGCCGGCGCTCAGGCACCACGCGCTTGGCCAGCAGGACCAGCAGCGACGTTCCTGCCGCCCCGACACCAATGCCGATCGCGGCGAAGCCGAGCACGGCGAGTGCCAACCCGGCCATGAGGTTGGTCGCCATCAGCCAAACGGCACAGGAGGCGGCCACGCCGCCCGCCGCCAATACGGCGATGCCACCGATGATCCACGGCGTGCTGCGCCCGCCGACATCCGAGCCATAGCCAAGACGCGGGCGCAGGATCTGAATGCCATAATGGAAAGCGACGAGCGCGCCCGGCACCACGGCTGGAAGCCCCAGCTCCACCTTCATGATGCGGTTCATCGTCGATGTCGCCAGCACCACGATCGCGCCGAGTGAAGCTTGGATGAGGCCGAGCCGGACGATCCCGCCCCAGCCAATGGGAGCCCGTATCATGATATGATCGCCAACAAGGGACGGAGGGCAAATGCCCACACTGGCGCAAACCAAATGATCGGTTTCAGGAGTTCAAGAAAAGGGGGCGGTGCAGAGCGGGCCACAGTTCAGGAACTCCAACGCTGTTACAGTTGCGAGTCGGCGTCGCCGGCCGAATCGGCCAAGCCGTAACGTCTCAATTTCACGTATAGGCTTTGGCGGCTGAGGCCGAGCATCTCTGCGGCCGATGCGCGATTATCCTTGGTCAGCTCCAGTGCCGCTTCGATACACAGGCGTTCGATCACATCGGTCGCCTCGCGCACCAGATCTTTCAGCGGCACGCGGCCGACCAACTCGCTCAACTGGTCGACCGAACGCGGCATCTCGCGCTTGGCGATCGAACTTGCCGTCAAGCGCCGGTTGACCCGCCGGATCATGAAGCCAAGGCAGGGCGGGTCGCCATTGGGCACGGCCACCGCAGAAATCTCGGCATCGACGCTCATGCCGTAGTCGTCACGCAGCGTCGTCTCGAACAGGCGCAAGGATCCGCGACGGGTGAGGTTGGCCATCAGAACGCTGAAATCGGGACCTTGCTGGCCGAACCAGCGTTCGAATGGCTGGCCGCGCACCTGATCCTCGCGTGCAAGTTGAACGATTTCGAGGAAGGCCGGGTTGGCGGTCAGGATGGCGCCGTTCAGATCGGTGACGACCAGCGCATCGGGCCCGTTTTCGATGACTTTGAGCACCGCTGAATGGGATCGTTCCGCCGATCCGTTGAGGCCACCGATCGCGTGCGTGCTGACACGCAACAGATAGAGAAGCGACTCCTCGCTGCGCACCAGCGACGACGAAATGACGAACTTGATTGGTGCATCGATCAGCCGGCCTTCAACCTCGTCGGCGCGGCCGTTTGCCTGCAATCCTGCGAGTACGCCCATCAGGGCGTCCATGCTGGGCCCGTCGAGTTGTTCGGCGAGCTTGCGACCGACCAGGCTGCGACCGGTTCCGCTGAACAGATTAAGCGCAGCTGGATTGGCCTCGGCAACCCTGAGCGAACTGGCATCGACAATCAGAATCGGCTCGGCGCTCATCTGGAACAGCAAGCGGTAGCGGACCTCGACCTGGCGCATTCGCCAATGTTCGCGCTCGATCGATTGCTGGGCGTCGACCAGCCGCTGCTGCAATACGGCGGCTGGGCGCAGATCGCGTCCGACGGCAAGCGCCCGGTCGCGCTGGCCGATCCGAATGGCCGAATACAACACCGGCACATCCTGGCCCAGTGACGACGGATGGTTGATGTGGCGCCAAGTGGTCGCCTCGCGCTTGGCGACATCGCGCATCAGGGCCTCGACTTTCGGCCGGCTTTCGATCGTGACCGTATCGACCCAGCGCTGGCCGAGCCAGCTCTCATAACCCTCTTTCGACATGCCTTCGCTGCCAAAGGCGAGGTCGCGAATGGTGCCGTCGAAATCGACGATGAGGGCGACATCGGTCGCTGCCGTCAGCAGACTTCCTGTGACTTCAGGGTTTAAATCTTCCAATGAGTCCCTGGGGGAGGTGAAGTCCTTCACGAGCGAATCAACCTTCTGCGCTGTGCCGATTAATGCTCCCACTTTACAGTCAACAGTGTCTAAAAGTATTTACCAGAAGGTGCGTGAGATCGTCGCCCCTCGAGCTCCGCGAGTAGGATTGCCGCGCGCTGGGGCGCTGCCCTGGCGTCGTCGGCCCAGCCATCGGCACCGACCAGGGCAACGCGTTCGGGATGGCCACTAAACACCGGTCCGCCGACGAGTATGCCGATCGCCGGATTGCGTGATTCGCGGCGGATCAAGAGGATTTCCGCAGCCGTTTGGGTGATCCATTTTTCGCTTCCGAGCGACAGGCCGACCACATCGAACCAATTCTCGCGAACCAGCCGCAACAACTCGTGTTCGGTTGCAATTGGCCCACCGCTGACATCCCAGCCGGCGCGCCAGAAGAAATCCATGACGATCGCAAGGCCGAAAGTGTGCTGCTCGCCGGGCAGCGGCACGAGCAGAACCCGCTTGGCATTTTCTGACGGGTTAAGGTCAGGCTGTGCGGTTGAGCCTAGCTCGTGAAGCAGACTCTGAAGCCGGCTTAGTGCGATTGCGACGACCGTAAAATCCGCCAGATCTTCTTCCCACAGGCGCCCGAGCTCGCGCGCGGCCGGCGCCATGAGATCGAGATAGATCACGTCGAGCGGCACGCCCTGGGCCCGGATGTCTTCAACATGAGCGACGAGCACAGAGAGCTCGCCATCGAGCGTCATCGCAACCAGCTTCTCCAGATCCTCGGTCTTGACCGTTTCCCGAGACTCTGGCGGCTGCGTCAGGGCATCGAAGGAGCCGTTAAGGGCGATCATGAGCCGGGGGATGATTTCCGTCTCAATGGTTCGCGCGAGGTTGGGCAGTGAGTCCGGCGCATCCGCGCATTCGATTCGGCGCGCCGAAGCCCAAGTTCGGCGGTCGTCTTCGGAGTTTACGTCGCTTCTGTCGGACCCTTCGGATAGCTGGTGCATTTTCCTTCCCCCCTCACGAACGTTGCCGTGAAATGAGCGACTGTCAATCTAAGATGACGTAAACTGTCATTGACACTCTTAGATCGCTGCTCTACCGTCCATGACACATTCGAGAAGGAGGATTGTCAAGCAATGCTTACACTCAACTTCTTCGAGCGGTTCGTCGGGTTCGTCGACGACTGCCCGTGGGCAACGTACGCAGGACAGCGTGAAATCAATCACTTAGCACCGCGTCAGCGTACCGGTCGGCATGCCCCGCTTTACACATCCGAAGAACGCCGTCGTCGAGACGAGACACCTTGGACCATGGTTCAGGGCATTTTGGCGCCGATTCAGTTCGCTGTGTTCCTGATCAGTCTGTTCCTGGTGCTGCGCTATCTCTCGACCGGGGAGGGCCAGGCCGCCGCGACCGTTTCCGTGGTCGTCAAAACCGTCACGCTGTACGCGATCATGGTCACCGGCGCGATCTGGGAGCGGGTGGTGTTCGGGCGCTACCTGTTCGCCCGCGCCTTCTTTTGGGAGGATGTGTTCAGCATGCTGGTGCTGACGCTCCACACGCTCTATCTGGTCGCCCTGTTCAGCGGCGGCGTCAGTGTCCATGCACAGATGAATATCGCGCTCGCCGCATATGTCTCATATGTCATTAACGCCACGCAGTTCGTCTTGAAGCTGCGCGCAGCGCGTCTCGAGAGTGGCCGTTCGAGCGGCTCGTTCGGCGCACACGGGTTGTCCTCATGAGTGCGGATGGTTCGTTTGCTTCGGCGGTGCCTAGTGTCGGGTGCGACCAGCCGGCAATCCGCTTCGAGCGGGGCCAACGCGAGGTCTTCTGCGGCCTGACTGGGATCATCTGGCTGCATCGCAAGATTCAGGATGCGTTCTTTCTGGTCGTCGGCTCGCGTACCTGCGCGCATCTCATTCAATCGGCCGCAGGCGTCATGATCTTCGCCGAGCCGCGCTTTGCTACCGCCATCATGGAAGAACGCGATCTGGCGGGGTTGGTCGACGCCGATGCCGAGCTTGACCGCGTGGTCACGAGGTTGCTCGAACGCCGTCCCGACATCAAATTGCTGTTCCTGGTCGGCTCGTGCCCGTCCGAAGTGATCAAGCTCGACCTGTCGCGTGCCGCCCAGCGCCTGTCGCAGCGTTTTGCGCCGGCGGTCCGCATTCTCAATTACTCTGGCAGCGGAATCGAAACGACGTTCACCCAAGGCGAGGACGCCTGCTTGGCCTCGCTGGTTCCGGTTATGGCGAACGAGGCTGCGAACGCCGATCGCTCGCTGCTCGTCGTCGGCGCGCTGGCGGAGGTGGTCGAGGACCAACTCGCCCGGCAGTTTGAAGCACTCGGGATCGGCCCCGTCCGTTTCCTGCCGCCTCGGCGTGCCAGCGAACTGCCGGCGGTCGGTCCAAATACGAAGTTCCTGCTGGCCCAACCGTTCCTGGCCGATACCGCGCGGGCGCTCGAAGCGCGCGGCGCCACGCGTCTCGCTGCGCCGTTCCCGCTTGGGGTCGAAGGCACGACGCTGTGGCTTAAGGCTGCAGCCGATGCGTGGGGTGTGGATTCAGCGACATTCGATGCGATCACGCTGCCATCGCGCGAACGGGCCGAACGCAGCCTTGCCCGCTTGCGCAGCCAGCTCAGCGGTCGGCGGATATTCTTCTTTCCCGACTCGCAGCTCGAAATTCCGATCGCGCGGTTCTTGTCCCGCGAGCTCGGCATGGAACTGACCGAGATCGGTACGCCCTATCTGCATCGTCAGCATCTCAGCGTCGAGCTTGATCTGCTGCCGCAGGGCGTCACTGTGGTCGAAGGTCAGGATGTCGATGATCAGTTGGATCGCGCGCGCGCCGCCCGGCCCGACATCATCGTTTGCGGGCTGGGCCTCGCCAATCCGCTGGAGGCCGAGGGCTTCACCACGAAATGGGCGATCGAGCTCGTGTTCACGCCGATCCATGGCTATGATCAGGCGGCCGATCTGGCCGAGCTGTTTGCCCGGCCACTCGATCGCCGCACCCGGCTGGTGGCCTGAGCCATGCAGCTCACCGTCTGGACATATGAAGGCCCGCCTCATGTCGGCGCAATGCGCGTCGCCACCGCGATGGAGCGGGTCCATTATGTGCTGCACGCGCCGCAAGGCGACACTTATGCCGATCTGCTGTTCACCATGATCGAGCGGCGGACCAAGCGTCCCCCCGTCACCTACACGACGTTTCAGGCGCGTGATCTGGGCGGCGATACCGCCGAGTTATTCAAAAACGCCGCGCGCGACGCCTATGAGCGGTTCAAGCCCGATTTGTTGTTGGTTGGCGCTTCCTGCACGGCCGAGCTCATTCAGGACGACCCGGGCGGGCTGGCCCGCGCAATCGGCCTGCCGGTCCCGGTCGTGGCTTTGGAATTGCCGGCCTATCAGCGCAAGGAGAATTGGGGCGCCGCCGAGACCTTCTATCAGATCGTACGCGCGATCTGCGGACCAAAGGCTTTGCCGCCCGGCGCCACTCGACCAGAGCGCGACCCCAGCCGCCGGCCGAGCTGCAATCTGCTGGGGCCGACAGCTCTCGGGTTCCGTCACCGCGACGACGTTACCGAGATCGCCGGACTGCTCGGCCAACTCGGCATCGATGTCAATGTGATTGCCCCCTACGGCGCTACCCCGGCGGATATCGCGCGGTTGGGCGACGCCGATTTCAACGTGGCGCTTTATCCCGAGATCGCGCTCAGCGCGGCCGAATGGCTGAAACGCAGCTTCGGCCAGCCCTTTGTGAAGACCGTACCGATCGGCGTCGGGGCGACCCGCGATTTCATCGCAGAGGTCGCGGCGCTGGCGGGCATCGACCCGGCCCCCGTATTGGCCTCGGCAAAGGCCCGGGCCGATTGGTATTCGCGCTCGGTCGACTCGACCTACCTTACCGGCAAGCGCGTCTTCGTGTTCGGCGATGCGACCCATGCCATTGCAGCCGCCCGCGTGGCGTCGCGCGAACTCGGCTTCACGGTGGTCGGGCTTGGCAGCTATAGCCGAGAGGGCGCGCGCGATCTGCGTGAGGCCGCCAAGCTTTATGATGTCGAGCCGCTGATCACCGACGACTATCTTGAGGTCGAGGACAAGATCGCCGAATTGCGGCCCGATCTGGTGCTGGGCACGCAGATGGAACGGCATATCGCGAAGCGGCTGGGTGTTCCCTGTGCGGTCATCTCAGCGCCTGTCCATGTCCAGGACTTCCCGGCGCGCTACGCACCGCAAATGGGTTTCGAAGGCGCGAACGTGCTGTTCGACACCTGGGTTCACCCGCTGATGATGGGGTTGGAGGAGCATCTGGTGCAGATGTTCCGCGAAGATTTCGAGTTTGGCGGCAGCGCCGCCCCATCGCATCTGGGCGGGCATTCCAGCCTGCCTGAGGTTGAACCCGCCGCCGCTCCTATTGCGCCCGCGACACAAGGCGAGATCGTCGTGTCATGGGCTGCCGAGGCGGAAAAGGAATTGTCCAAGATCCCGTTCTTCGTGCGCAGCAAGGCGCGCCGCAACACCGAACGCTTCGCCCGCGAAACGGGCGTCGCCGTGATCACGTTAGAGGCCCTGTATGATGCAAAAGCCCATTTCGGCCGGTAGCACGCCGCCCGTAAGGGTGGTCATCGTCACGCTCGACAGCCATTTGGCGCAGGCGGCCGAACGCGCGCATCGTTTGGTGCAGCAAGATTTGCCCAATCTCGAACTGATCGTGCATCCGGCTGATGAGTGGGCGGGCGATGAAGCGGCGCTGGCGCGCTGCGTTGACGACATCTCGCGCGGCGACATCGTGATCGCGACCATGCTGTTTCTGGACGATCACATTCAGGCGGTCATGCCGGCCCTGGTGGCTCGGCGCAACCATTGCGATGCGATGGTCTGCTGCATGTCGGCGGCCGAAATCGTCAAATTGACGCGACTCGGTAAGTTTGACATGTCTGTGGAGGCGACTGGCGCGCTGGCACTGCTGAAAAACCTGCGAGGCAAGAAGACCGGCACCAAGTCGAATGGCCACAGCCAGATGAAGGTGTTGCGCCAGTTACCCAAGTTGCTGCGCCTGATCCCTGGGACCGCCCAGGACGTCCGCGTTTATTTCATGGTGATGCAATACTGGCTGGCTGGTTCCAGCGACAACATTGCCGGGATGATGCGTTTGCTGGTCAACCGCTACTCAGCCGGTCCGCGCGCCAGCGTTGCGGGGACGTTAAAGGTCGCTGCGCCGATCGAGTATCCCGATGTTGGCTTATATCATCCTGCGGCGCCGGGGCGGATCGTCGAGCGGCTTGACCAACTGCCGCAAGGTCACCCGACCAACGGCACGGTCGGTGTGTTGGTGCTCCGCGCTTATCTGCTCGCTAACAATGCGGCGCATTATGACGGGGTGATCGCGGCTCTTGAATCCAAGGGGATGCGCGTGGTCACGGCGTTTGCCAGTGGATTGGACTCACGCCCCGCAATTGATCAGTACTTCGTCAAAAATGGCGTGCCGACGATTGATGCACTGGTTTCGCTGACCGGTTTCTCTCTGGTTGGAGGTCCGGCCTATAACAATGCCGAAGCCGCTGAGGAGGTACTGGCCAAGCTCGATGTG
>CAIZEE010000408.1 GCA_903931835.1 uncultured Elstera sp. | reverse complement strand
TGCCGGCAACCTTTTTTATCGAGATTGCAGGCCTTTCGATAGCTTCAGCAAAACGCTGAAATGAGGTTTACAGTGAAATAAGATTGCCGTTTCACCAAATGTGTGCTTTCAACAAAACGGTGAAACCGGCAACAACCATTGAGCGGCGGGCGTCAGAAGCGCTCAGAGCCTTCCTGGGGACGATCCCCAGGCTGTCGATCGCAGACCTGAGCATCGCCGACAATCGCGAAGCGCTTGATTGGCCTGTGAATATCATCGCGGAAACGGACTTTGCCGGCAATCCCATGAGGCTACTGGTTGAGGTCAAAAGCAACGGACAGCCCCGCATGGCGCGAGAGGCTGCCTACCAGCTAAAACGCTATATCGGCCGAAGCGCGCAGCAGGGTGTGCCGATGTTCATGGCGCCCTATCTCTCGGAGCAATCCCAGGCGGTCTGCCGGGAAGAGGGCGTCGGCTATCTGGATTTTGAAGGCAACGCCCGCATCGCCTTCGATTCCGTTTTTATAGAGCGGAAAGTTGAAGGTAAGCCGGACCCAGAACGTCGGGCACTACGTTCGCTGTTCAAACCCAAATCCGCGCGCATCCTGCGGGTCTTGTTGAACGACCCCCGACGGGCCTGGCGCGTGACCGAGCTTGCAGAAGCGGCCAAGGTCAGCATCGGCCTCGTCAGCACGATCGGGTCGGCACTGCGGGAACGCGATTGGGCCGACCAGTCCGGACAGGGGATGCACCTTACCGATCCGTCCAGCCTGCTCGACGAGTGGGCGAGTAACTATGCGCCGCCCCAGGGGGAAGAGGTGCGCCTCTATACCCACCTGCATGGTAAGGCTCTGGCCGAATGCCTGCGAGGGTCGGAATCCAAAGAGGGCAGGGTGGTCTTGGCCTCCTTCAGCGCTGCCGACTGGTACGCCCCCTTTGTACGCCAGGGCACCAGCTACTTTTACGCCGATGAAAAGGGGTTGGCCACGTTGCAAACGCTGCTGGATCTCAGCTCACCGGCCAAGGGTGCCAACCTCGTCGTGCGCATACCCGATGAAGACGGTGTGCTCGACGATGCCCGTGTCGTTGCCCCCGGCGTTGTCGCAACCAGCCCTGTCCAGACCTATCTTGACCTCATGATCAGCGGCGACCGCGGCGCCGAAGGGGCAAGTCACCTGAAGGACAAGCTCCTGGGATGGGCGTCATGACCGACAAGCCACAATCGGCAGCCGACTACGACGACCGCACGAGCGGTGCGGTCAAATCAGTACTGGTGGAGATCGGGCAGACGCTGGGAAGTTTCCGCGGGAAATTCGCCGTCATCGGCGGCGCGGTGCCATGGTTGCTGCTCAAAGACAGCGAGATGCGCCATGTCGGCACCCTCGACATCGACCTCAGCCTCCATGCCGAAGCTCTCGTCCCCGGCGATGAATATGTCGATCTGGTGAGAGCGCTGCGCGGCCAGGGATACGCGCCGCGCGATACCCACAAATATTTCCAGATGGTCCGAACAGTACAGCCCAAGGATGAAGGGCCACCGATCGATGTCATCGTCGATTTCCTGCGCCCCTATGACGCCGTTCTCGAACAGAACCGGCCACCGCTGACGACCGGGTTTGCGACCCAACGCGCGTCAGGCGCGGAGCTGGCTATTCACTTCTATGAGATGGTCGCGATCGAAGGCGATATGCCCAAGGGGGCACCAACAAGGTGATGATCGCTGTCGCCTCGATACCGGCGCTACTCGCGATGAAGGGCTTCGCGCTCGACGGGCGCTACAAGCAGAAAGATGCCTACGACATCTACTTCTCGATCCGCAACTATCCTGGCGGGATCGGTGCCCTGGTCGATGCTTGCCGGCCTTTGCTCGACCATCAGAGCGGCAAGGACGGGTTTACCCATATCGTCGCCAAATTCGACGATCCCGATGGCTATGGGCCCACCTGCGTGCGCAACTTCGTCGAGGGGTCCGATATCCTCGATGGCCGGACGGCAGATGAATGGCACCAAGATGCCTTCGGGCAGGTCGATGCCTGGGCCCGGGCTATGGGCCTGCGATGACCCTTCAGGCGCAGGCAAAAAAACGATGAAGATCATCCACACAGCGGACTGGCAGCTCGGCAAGCCTTATGGGCGTTTCGAACCGGACGTACGCGCGGCGCTTTCCGAGGCTCGATTTGACGCGATCGACGCGATTGGCGCGGCCGCCACGCTGCATGGAGCCGACCATGTACTGGTCGCTGGCGATGTGTTCGATACCGAAGGGCCCGAAGATCGTACGATTGTCCAGGCCATCTCGCGGATGGAGCGCCATGCGTGCCGCTGGTGGCTGCTTCCCGGCAATCATGATTTTGCCCGCAATGGCGGCCTGTGGGATCGAGTGCGCCAACGGTCAGGCCCCGGCATCCACATTCTGTCCGAGCCAGAACCGTGCGAGATTGAACCAGCTGTCTGGTTGCTGCCGGCGCCTTTGACGCATCGGCACAATCTGGACGACCCGACCGAGGTCTTCGATGCCATGGAAACGCCAGGCGCGCGCCTGCGTATTGGTCTTGCCCATGGCTCGATCTGTAATTTCGGAACGCAGGGCGAAACGAAGAACCAGATCGCGCCCGACCGCGCCCGCCGGTCAAACCTCGACTATCTGGCGCTTGGCGATTGGCACGGGGCGCTCAGGGTCGATCCGCGCACCTGGTACTCAGGCACGCCCGAGACCGACCGCTTTCAGCGCGACGAGCCGGGTCAGGTCTTGCTCGTCGATATCGAGACGGGCCGGGACCCGACGATCACGCCGATCCGTACCGGGCGCTTCCAGTGGATCAGGCGCAGCTGGACGGTGAATGACAAGGCGAGTTTCGATGCCGAATGCGCGTCGCTGCTGGGGGAAATCGACCCGCCCGCAACTTTGCTTGAGCTCTCGCTAGCCGGGATCACCAGTCTGACGGACCG
>CAIZEE010000407.1 GCA_903931835.1 uncultured Elstera sp. | reverse complement strand
ATCGTCTCGATCATATGCACCGGGATGCGGATGGTGCGCGCCTGATCGGCAATCGAGCGGGTGATCGCCTGGCGGATCCACCAGGTGGCGTAGGTCGAGAATTTATAGCCGCGGCGATATTCGAATTTATCCACCGCCTTCATCAGGCCGATATTGCCTTCCTGGATCAGATCGAGGAATTGCAGGCCGCGATTGGTGTATTTCTTGGCGATCGAGATAACGAGGCGCAGATTGGCCTCGACCATCTCCTTCTTGGCGCGGCTCGCCTCGCGTTCGCCGCGCTGAACCGTCTGAACGACCGTGCGCAGTTCGGCGATCGGCAGATGCGCCTCGACCGCGAGCTCGGCGATCTGGCCGCGAATCAGCACCGCGTCAGCACCATGGCGTTCGACAAACCGCGCCCATTTCGGGCCAAGACGCGCCACAGCGGCCAGCCAATTCGGGTCGAGCTCGTGGCCGAGATAGCGTTCGAGGAACTGCTCGCGCGGCACGCCGGCGCTTTCGGCCAGGCGCAACAGCTTGCCGTCGAAGGTAACGAGGCGGCGGCCGAGCAAATTCAACTGCTCGACCAGATTCTCGATACGCAGGGCATTGAGCCGGACCGATTTGGTAATTTCGACCAGATCGGCGCGCGACTTTTCGTAGCGCTTTTCGGTCGCCTTGACCAACTCCTCGCCCTTCAGCAGCGATTGAACGCGCTTGTCCTGAAGCTTGATGACCTTGCTATGGGCGTCGGCAATCGCCTCGAAAATCTCCATGATCTGCGGGCGCAAGGCGGCTTCCATAGCAACCAGCGAGATCGTGTTCTCCTCGCCCTCGCCGTCCAGATCGCCGTCTTCGCGGGCGAATTCCGGTGCGACGTCGCCATCCTCCTTGCCCTCATCCTCGGGGTCTGGAACCGGCTGCACGATAATCGGATCACCGCCATCGACGGCTTCGACGCGCGGCTTCGACGCATCGGCTTCGTCAGCCGCCTCACCGGCCGCCAGCGCTGCTTCGAGCTCGCTCTCGGTCTGCGGGGCCAGAGTCGCGTCCGGACCACCGCCATAGGCGGCATCGAGATCGATCACTTCACGCAACAGCACGCGGCCGGCCAGCAGCGAGTCGCGCCAGGCCACGATAGCCTTGATCGTCGCCGGGCTTTCGCAGATGCCGCCGATCATCATCTCACGGCCAGCCTCAATGCGCTTGGCGATCGCGATTTCGCCTTCGCGGCTGAGCAGCTCGACCGAGCCCATCTCACGCAGATACATGCGGACGGGATCGTCGGTGCGGCCGATATCGGCGTCGTCGACATTGCCGCCGGCGCGGCCTTCGGTTTCTTCGCTATCGGCTGCAGGCTCCGCCTCAGGCTCCTCGCCCTCGTCGCCTTCAACCAGATTGATGCCAGCCTCCGACAGCTGCGCCATCGTGTCTTCGATCTGCTCGGAGCTCACCTGGTCGCCCGGAAGCGCTGCGTTCAACTCATCATAGGTGATGTAGCCGCGCTCTTTGCCGCGCGCCATCAGCCGTCTGACCGCCGCACTCACGCTATCGATAAGCGGACTGTCCAGCGCGTCGTCCTGCGCTGCGGTTTCTTCAGTCGCGGTAGCTGTTTTCTGCGCCATGCTTGACCCTTCGAATGACCCCTTGGCGAATTTTCTCGCCCGGTGGACGGTTAACGCCCGCCCATGCCGTTATTCCGATACTCTTACCCTAACGCATTACCCCAACGAACCGTCGACGCCCCTAAATCTTGCGTCAGTCGTCCGTCTCGTCCTTAAAGTCCTTGGCGTCGCCAAAGGCCGCCTGGAACCTGGCCCACCCCTCCGCCGTCTGCTCTTCGACGGCCTGATGTTCGGCCGCCAGACGTTCAGCCGGAAGATTGCGAGTCCCGATTAGGCGGAACATCGACAAACAACTTTCCCTTGCCCGGTCCAAATCGGCGCCGGACTGCGCGAACGGAAAGTTGCGATAAACTTCACGGTGCAGGATTTGCGTCATCTCCGGCGTATATCCGCAGTCTGCGAGGTAGGCGTACAGGGCGGCGGAGTCAAGACCGGGCGCACGAGCGCCCTGATTTACGATTTCACTGCGTAATGAGTCAAGTCGCTCCTCATCAAAAGTGACCTCCGCCAATTGCTCAAAAAAATCGCCGATAAGGGTGGGATGATTGAGGAATGTCGCCAGCAGCGCCAAGGCATGGCTATGCCCGTTGACGGTTTTCGCGTCGAGCGATCGCGGCTTTAGTTTGATGTGCGTCTCAGGTGGATCAGACCATTTGGAGCGATTTCTTGAACGTTGGTTCAGCGTTGTGGCGGGCTGACTTGGCCTGCCGCCGAACAGCGCGCGCTGGCGTTCGGCAAATTCAGCGGCGTAGGCGTCGCGCACGTCGCGATCCTTGATCTCACCCAAGCGCTCGCGCAAGCGCCGCTTCAGATCGGCCCGGCGCTCCGGCGTGTCATGCGGTGTCGCGATCTCGATCTGCCAGATCCGCTCGACCAAAGGCTGCGCCTCGCTGACCAGTTTGCGGAACAACGCAACGCCACCCGGCGCGCGGACAACATCATCGGGGTCCTGGCCCGGCGGCAGCACGACGAACCGCAATGACTTTCCGGGCTCCAGCAGCGGCCAGGCGCGCAAAGCTGCCCGTTCGGCCGCGCGCTGCCCGGCGCTATCGCCGTCAAAGCACAACAGGGGCTCAGGCGCCAGGCGCCACAACTCGCCCAATTGCTCCTCCGTCAACGCTGTGCCAAGTGGGGCGACCGCGTTTACGAACCCAGCGCGATGCAAGGCGACCACATCCATATAGCCCTCGGTGACGATCACCGACGATGTCTTCACCGCCGCCTCGCGCGCCAGATGATGGGCGAACAGCACCCGGCCCTTGTGGAAGAGCGGCGTTTCCGGGGAGTTCAGGTATTTCGGCTGACCATCGCCCATGATCCGGCCGCCAAAGGCGATCACCTGGCCGCGCTTGTCACTGATGGGGAACATCACCCGGCCGCGAAACCGGTCGAAGCTGTCCGGCTTGTCGTCCGCCTGGATCAGCAAACCCGCCTCGATCGCATCGGCATTACTGACACCGGCATTGGCGAGATAGGCCTTCAGCCCGTTGCGCGCGTCAGGCGCCCAACCCAACCGAAAGCGCGCAATATCCTGCTGGCCCAGCCCGCGCCGTGTGATGTACTCCATCGCCATGCGGCCGGATGGTTTGGCAAGTTCGCCCTGGAAATAGACACAAGCCGCCTCCATGGCCCGGCGCAGATCGGCCAGGTGGTCGCGCTCAACCGGATCGATGCGCTGGCTTTGCGGCACTTCCATCCCGGCCTGGGCGGCCAGTTGCTGGACCGCGTCGGGGAAGCTCAAGCCTTCCATCTGGATGACGAAGCCGATCACATCGCCATGGGCACCGCAGCCAAAGCAGTGATAGAAGGCCTTCTCGTCATTGACGAAGAAGCTCGGGCTTTTCTCGTTATGGAAGGGACAAAGCCCCTCGAATTCGCGGCCCTTGCGGGCGAGGCGCACCCGCCGCCCAACCACGCTCGACAAGGGCAATCGGGCGCGCAGCTCCTCCAGGAACGAGGGCGCAATGGCCATCCTTGAAGTCCTATCCGAGGCGTGCCTTGACGAGTTGTCCTGCTTTGCCGAAATCCATCTGCCCGACATAACGCTGCTTCAGCTCGGCCATGACGCGGCCCATATCCTTCACGCTGGCAGCACCGAGCTCGGTCACAACGCCGTCGATCGCAGCCGCCATCGCGGCCTCATCCATCTGTTGCGGCAGGAATTGCTCAATCACCGCGATCTCAGCCTGCTCCGCCTCAACCAGATCGGTGCGCCCACCCTTGAGATAGAGTTCGATGCTTTCGCGGCGCTGCTTCACCATGGTTTGGAGCATCGACAGGATCTCGTCATCGGGGATTTTATCGACGCCCTTGGGCCTGGCTGCGATGTCGCGGTCCTTTAAACCGGACATGACCATGCGCAGGGCGGATACCTGAGCCTGGTCACGCGCGCGCATGGCGGTTTTATAAGCGTCGGAAATCGCATCACGCAGCATCGCTAGAACCATCGATTGGAGTGTTTATGACAATTGTTCCAAGCACTTGAGGGCTGTCGCCCGAATGCTTCCAAACCCAGCATAAGTCATTGTGGCGGCGACGAGAAGACCGTCAGAGCGCTTGACCCATAACCGGATTTGAGCGTATAGGCATCGCCAATTTGCGCAAAGGCAAGGGTGAAAAAAGCGGTGGCGCTCCAAATGGTGTGTCCCCGTTGCACCGGGCCTGCGCGCACCCTACCTTCCGCTCGCCAATTCAAGGAAACAGAATGACCGACCCAGGGGCGAGCCCGAAAGACGCCTCACGCGAACACGCGAGCCGATATAGTGGAGCCCTGGTTCTGGCTGATGGAACCGTTTTTTTGGGCACCGGGTTCGGCGCCACCGGCATTTCGGTCGGCGAGATCTGTTTCAATACCTCGATCACCGGCTATCAGGAAATCCTGAGCGATCCCTCCTATGCCGGGCAGATCATCACCTTCACCTTCCCGCATATCGGCAATGTCGGCACCAATGTTGAGGATGTCGAAACGGTAACGCCCTTTGCGCGCGGCCTGATCGTGCGCGCCGATATCACCGAACCGTCGAATTTCCGCAGCACCAAGGATTTTAGGAATTGGGCGGAGAATAACGGCTTAATCGGCCTGGCCGGCATCGATACGCGCCGGTTGACCCGCCGCATCCGTGATATCGGTGCCCCCGTCGGCGCGATCGTTCACGGCCCGGCAGGCACGCTTGATCTCGACGCAGCACAGCGCCTGGCAGCCGCCTGGCCCGGCCTTGAAGGCATGGATCTCGCGATCGATGTCAGCGCGCGCCAGACCGCGAAATGGCAGCAGACCGAATGGCAATTGGGCGACGGCTATGGCCTGCAGAACCAGCCGAAATATCGCGTCGTCGCGATCGATTACGGCGCCAAGCACAATATTCTGCGCTGTCTCGCCTCCGCCGGCTGCGACGTGACGGTGGTGCCGGCCGATGCGACGGCCGAGGATGTGCTGCGCCACAAGCCCGATGGCGTGTTCCTGTCGAACGGACCGGGCGATCCGGCAGCGACCGGCGTCTATGCGGTGCCGGTGATCCAGGAATTGATGGCGAAGAACATGCCGATCTTCGGCATCTGCCTCGGCCACCAATTGATGGCGCTGGCGCTCGGTGGCAAGACGGAGAAGATGGCGCTCGGCCATCGCGGCGCCAATCATCCGGTGAAGGATCTTGAGACCGGCAAGGTTGAAATCACCAGCCAGAATCATGGGTTTGTCGTGCTACCGGAAAGCCTGCCCCCCGGCACTGAACAGACCCATGTGTCGCTGTTCGACGGCAGCAATGAGGGGTTCCGGGTGACCGGCAAGCCGTTCTTCGCCGTGCAGTATCATCCCGAGGCCTCGCCCGGCCCGCATGATAGTCATTATTTGTTCCAGCGCTTTGTCGCTCTCATGGATAAGCGCTGATGCCCAAACGTACCGACATCAAATCGATCCTCATCATCGGCGCCGGCCCGATCGTGATCGGCCAGGCCTGCGAGTTCGATTATTCCGGCGTGCAGGCCTGCAAGGCGCTGAAAGAAGAGGGCTACCGCGTCGTTCTGGTGAACTCCAACCCGGCGACGATCATGACTGATCCCGGTTTGGCGGACGCGACTTATATCGAGCCGATCACGCCCGAATTCGTCACCAAGGTGATCGAGCGCGAGCAGGTCGACGCCCTGCTGCCCACGATGGGCGGCCAGACGGCGCTGAACACCGCGCTCGCACTCGCCGACCAAGGTGTGCTCGACCGGCTTGGCGTCGAGCTGATCGGCGCCAAGCGCGACGCGATCGCGAAGGCCGAGGACCGGCTGCTGTTCCGCGACGCGATGACCAAGATCGGGCTTGATACGCCCGCCTCTGCCT
>CAIZEE010000406.1 GCA_903931835.1 uncultured Elstera sp. | reverse complement strand
CCAGTTGGCCGCGCAGCACGGTAAAGCGCGCCCCGGACAGCTTCACCGCCGCTTCGAAATCCATCAGGCCCAAGTTTTCACCGAGCGTGAAATGTTCGAGCGCGCTGTTCTGTGCGACCGGCGTCCCAAAACGGCGTTGTTCGACATTGCCGGTTTCGTCGTGACCGTCGGGCACATCGGAGGCCGGCAGGTTCGGGATGGCCGATAGAAGCGCATCCAGCGCCTCCCCCGTTTCACGCTCACGCAGTTCGAGTTCTGGCAGTTGCGCCTTGAGGGTAGCAACTTCTGCCAAGAGCGCCGACGCATCGCCGCCCTTGGATTTTACCGAACCGATCTCACGCGACGCTTCATTGCGGCGTTGAAGCAGCCGCTCAAGCTCCACCTGCAATTGCCGGCGAGCGGCATCAAGCTCAACGATTTCAGCGGCTCGCGGCTCAAGGCCCCGGCGCGCGAGGCCGGCGTCAAACCCCTGCGGATCGGCGCGGATATAGGTCAGATCATGCATGATGCTTGGCTAGGATGTGGCTATTGCCCGGTTATCAGGAACCATAAGGACGCCAACCCTTATAGGCGTTCCGCATCGCCAAATCCATCATGGGCGTCAATTAATCGCGCTTAGCTTGCCGCTCTTCAGAGTCTCGCGATAACCATCCATGGCGGTCTGAAATTGCGCCAACTCGGCAAACCGGACGGACAACGCCGCCTGATCGACGCTGCGCGTCGGTTGATTGCCGCTGGTCAGCATCATGAACGCATCCTTGTCAGGGCCCGCCTCAAACTTCGTCTGGAAGTCGTCGTGCAACTTAGTCAGCGAATTGCTGTCGCCAGCCAGCACCAGCGTGATGGCGAGTTTCAGGACGAGTTGCTCACGTCCAGGCGTCCAGGCGCCCTGGGCCGGGTTGCCGACGAGCCGGGCCAAGGCCTCGGAGGTCTTGCTCCAATTCTTCGCCTTGGCATAGGACTCGGCGCGGATGATGTCGGCCTCGCGGCTTGTATCGCCGGCGAGTTCAGCCAAAGCCTGCTCGGTCTGCGCCGTTTCCATCAATCCGCGGGCCCGGATACGGTGACGCTCAGACGTCAGATCGGCCGGCAAACCGGTCGCGGTCGTGTAGTCGATGGCGCTGATCGCATCTTCCGGCTTCTGGTCCAGCAGATCGATAATGGCGAGGCGCAGGCCGACCCGGGCGCGATCCACGCCGCTCAGCCGGTTATGCACCTGATAATCAAGCAACTCCGCAGCACGATCCAGCAAATCGATCTTCACCAAGCGGTCGGCCAAACGCTGGATCATCAGATCGCCTGACGGGCCAGTCGGCGTCAGATCGCGGAAATCGTCATAGACCGACAATGCCGTCAGTGCCGGGATTCTGTCTGCGTCGTCATTGGTGTAGATGCCAACGAACGCGTCGGTAAGGTGGCTCTTCAGCGCCGCATTATCCGGCTTGGTCGGGAAATAATTCAGCGCTTCGCGTAGACGCTGCAGTCCTGTGCGGGGATCGCCGACCTGCAAATAAAGATCGCCAAGCTTTTTCAGTAATTCATATTCGAGTTCGCCGCCACTCCAGGTGTAGCGAACCCGTTCCAGCCGGTCGATCGCCTCTTTCGGGGAAATCTTCTGGTCATTGAGGGCCTGCTCGACACGCAGCACCTCGGCATGAGCCCGCGCCCAATCGTCGCCGGTCGTGTAGAGGTCGTTCAGGATCGGCGCGGCAAGCTGCGGATTGCCTTCCGCAATGCGGATCCGGGCCTTCAGAAATTGCGAGCGCTGCACCAGAAAATCGGGAGCACTGCCGCCCGGGAAATCGAGCAAAACCGTCCTGGTCCGGTTGATGTCGCCAGCATTGAGCGCGGCTTCGGCTTCCAGCAAATACAGCTTGGCGCGCATCTCCGTTGGATAGCTGCCTGGAATTGCGCCGGCACGCCGGAACATCTCGTCGGCCTTTGGCCAATCCTCCGTCTCCGCCACGGCAGCGGCACGCCAAACGGCGACCTCCGGCTCGCGGTCAAGGCGTGGATCGCTCAAATCTGCCTGTGCGCCCTTGGTGTCGGTCAATATCACTCGAGCCGCACCGCGCAGCGCCTTCAGCGCCGGGTCGTTTGCACGGTCAGGGCTCGATTCGGCAATCAGGTTTAGCGTTCCGATGGCGTCGGCCGCATGATCGCGCGCAACGAAAAATTGCGCGAGTTCGAACTGCGTGCTCGGCCGCTCACCCGGATCGGCATCAGCGACCGCGCGCTGCAGCGCCTGCCGTGTTTCGGTGAACTTCACATCCGGCTGCAGCCAACGGGCAAAGTCATAGACCTTGGCAGAACCGGCACTGCCCGGCGCCTTTGACAAAACGGCGCCCCGCGCGCCGCCAACCTGTACTTGATGGTTCACGACCGCGATGTTTAGGCCATCGGCCCGGCGATCAATCACCGCCCCCTGGAAGCTCGGCACGATATTGAACTGCACGAATTGCCGTTCCTTCTCGATACCTCTCCCCGCGCTGCCGACCGGGATAACGGAAAGCGGAGAACCGCTCTGCTTATCCGGCACGTCGACCACGGTAATCGCGTCCTCGGTATCGATGGTCAGCAGCGACCGCGGGCTGCCCAGCGTATCGGCCTTGCTCTCAACCGGTAGATCCGCATGTCGTGTCGACTGGCGGCGCAATGCGATGGACCAACCATCCGCCTCCTTCGTTATCTGCGGAATAGCGCCGGCCGGCAAAGTCATGTCCAGCGCAGAACCCTGGCTTACCGCCAATTGCTCAAGCGCCGGCATCTCGGAATGGCGACGTACGTCGCTTAAATCGAACTGCGCGGGCTCATCGAATACGATATAGAGGACGCCGCCATTGGTGTAGACAGCCGCTCCCGGCAGCGGCTTCCAGGGGAATTTCAGCGAAATCCCGCCATTGGTGCTGACCTTGATCGGGACATCGACTGAAGGCAGCGAGGTCGGCGGCGTTATGGCGGTCGCAACGGCCGGCAGCGGTGCTGGCGCAGGTGTCGGAGCCGGGGTGCGTGCGGCAGGCGCCGGGGCTGGCTGAGCGGCGACAACGGCGGCAGGCCGGGCGGCCGATGTGCTCACAGGTGTCGAATCCGGCGCCGACAGGACATCCAGGATCACCAGATTGCCATCGCGCGCGTCGTGTATCTTGGCATCGGCCGGCAGGCTCATCGAGACAACCAGTGTTCCGGACGCGTTACTGGCATCGAAATCGCCGATCGCCTTGGGCAGGCGCCTTCTCACTTGTGCGGCGTCAACCGACCCCGGACCGTTGAAGGCGATATGCACAATCGAACCATCGTTCGACACTTTATAGTCCACCGCATGGGGCCATTCGAAGACCAGCCGTGTCGAATCGCTATGGGTGCCGATCCGAACCGGGATGGCGGGCGCCCCGCTCGGTGCCACGTCATCTGACTTGGGCGCCGGTGCAGCCTGTGACGGAACCGCCGTGTTAGCGGTCACGGTGGCGCCCGATTTCACATCCGTCAGATCAACAACGTCCGAGGTATCGGTCGAGAAACCGCGCGCAGTCACCGGCTTCAGCAAGTCGAATGTTACGCTGCGGCGGTCGGCGGCAATCTCCGGATTCTTCAGGTAATCGCTGAGCGCCCGAAGCTGGTTTGCCTGGAACCCATCGGGTAGCGGCGATTTGAAGTTTACGACCAGCCGATTGCCGTCGACCGAGGCATCGAAATCGATATGAGTCGGCAGATCGAAGACCAGCCGAGCAAAGGTCTCGTGTACGCCACCGCGCCATCCGGTCGCGGCATCAGCCGGGATCGGGGACAACAGCAGAGCGCTAAGAGCACAAACAACCGGAAACCCACGCACGGCAGACCGGAATAGTGCCGCGTCGCGGCTATTCGAAGCTTGCCAGAATCGCATCTATCTCCGCCTGTCTTTTTGCATCTTCAGGCAATTGTGGGCCGTTTAATAAGCGAGCATCCGATGGAGCAGCCGCCCCGGCCTCTTCCTGTAGACTGGTCACGTCTTCGCAATGGATCGCCAGGTCGCCAAACGCCACCAGCAACTGGCCCACTCGCGCTTCGATTTGTTGCAAGGTCTTGACCACCTTGGTGATGCGCTGTCCGGTCACATCCTGAAAATTACACGCCTCGTAGATCTGAGTGACCGAAGCCAGTATCTGATCGCGCTGCGCGGCCTCAAGCCCACTCGCGACGTTTTCCATCGCCTCACAGGCGTCGAGGATGGCCCCGGTCGCCTCCTCGGTTGCGCCAACGACGGCATCGAGTTCATCCGTCGCAAGCGGGATATCGCGGTCATTGATCTGATCGGGGCGAACTGCGGCAATCTCGGACTTGGCAGCGTCGATCAGGCGGCCGAGATCGGCCAGTTCCTGATACATTTTTACACTGCCGAGAGAGAGATCCCCGCCAAGCGTCGTCAGCATCGAGCTGACGATCTGGCTGATATCGCCAGACGGCATACGAAGCTGGAGCGCACCGTCAAGTTCCTTGACCTGCTGCTTCAGTTCAGCGCTCGCCGTCAGCGGCTTCATCTGATCCCCCCGCGCAATCGCTTGATCAGAAATTGCCGAAAACGGCAACCAGCTTCATCTTCAGGGTTTCGGCGTTGAACGGCTTGACGATGTAATTGGTGACGCCGGCTTCCTTGGCGGCCACAACGTTTTCCGTCTTGCTCTCCGCTGTCACCATCACGAACGGGATATGCTTCAGCTTGCCATCCGCGCGAACCTCACGCAGCAACTGCAGCCCGGTCATGGGCTCCATGTTCCAATCCGAAATCACCAGTCCGTAGCTCTTGTCGCGCAACCGCTGCAGGGCGGTCGAACCGTCCATGGCCTCGTCGACATTGTCGAAGCCAAGCTGTTTCAAGAGGTTACGAATGATTCGGAGCATCGTCTTGTAATCGTCGACGATCAGAATCGGCATGTTTAGGTCCATGGCCGCGCCTTTCTCCACTCTGTCCTGCCTGGATTTGCCACAAACACATGGCATCTTGAGGTCAGGTTCATTTTAACACCCGCCGAGCCCAGACGAAAACCGCCTGAACCATGCCTACTTTTTTTGTGGCGCAGGGCATTATCGCACATTCAGACGATAACGGTCCGACAGCGACACTACCTTAGCACCGTTTATTACCGGGCCGTTGTATCGCCTGACGATACCGGCACGTTATGGCGTTCGACGAGTAATGCCGTTACCGCCTGCGCCTTATCGGGATCCATGCTCGCCAAAATAGGCGCCACCTTCGAATCCTTCATCCGCTCAACCACGCCAAGCAATACATCCATATCCAGACGCTGCAAAATCTGTGCGGCTTCCTTCGGCTTCATCGCCTCGTAAATACGAACGAGCCCTTTCAGCCGAGCATCTTCTTCTTTCAACCGCGACTCTTCCTGGACGCCCCGTTGGTCCAGCAACTTCATCATATCGGCCTTCATGGTCTCGAGCGAGGCGATCTTCTCGTCCAGACGCTTTTCTGCCGCTGCAACGAATTCCTCGCGCTGATCCAGCGCCTGCTCGCGCTTGTCCAGCGCATCGCGGCGTGTCGACAGCGCCTGTAGCAGATCGATTTCCGATTGGCTGAAGCGCGACGGATCCTTCGGCAATTCCGCCGTGGTCGCGGTTTGCGTAGCGCCTGGAACAGCGTCGGCGGCATGCGCCTCATTCTGCTCGATGCGCATCGACTGCGCCAGATCTGCGAAGTCCGTATACAGATCGCTCACCTTGATCGTCAGCATGGAGAAGACGGCCATGAGCATGATCGGCAAGACACGGAACCGGGGGCTACGAAAGCGGCCATTGAACATTTCCGACGGCTCCTACGCTGACTTCATCGAATGATTGCTCAATATTCTCAGCGTTCTAACGTTTTGCGCGCAAGGCTTCAAGCAATTCGCGCTCAGCCTTTGAACGAGGACCAGCCTCACCCCCGCGTAGCGCGGCGCGCTCGCGTCCAGGACGTGGGGCCGCCTCTTCCGCGCTCTCGGCAACCGTTTTGATTTCCGTCATAGCCAAAACCGGCTTGGACGGGGCCGCAGGCTCAGCTGCCGGAGCTGTCGCCGATGCCGTCGCACGGGTTGTGCGGCCGGCCGACGGCTCTGCTGGCGCTACGGCGCGCGGTTGAACCTCCGCCCGCGCTTCTGCCCGCGCACTGCGAACATTGCCTTCGAGACGATCGGCGATCACTGTGCCGCGCTCAATCAGAAACGCAAGATCGTCGCGTAACATCTGGCCACGCGCCAGATATTGCTGAAGGCGCGTCGCCTCATCCGTCGCCGTCCGCAGCGTCTTGACGCCGGCTTCCGCCCGCATGCACGCATCGTTGAACGACTGGATCAGCACATCCAGTTCAGCCTTGTTGGAGCGCAAGGCGCCAAGCTTGCGATTCAGCAGCGAGCCATAAATGATCGTCGCTGCGAGCAAGACGGCCACGAGAACGTCAAGATAAAGTGCGGGCGACATACCGGGCTATTCCTTTTGAATTCGATTTTCGAGCTTGATCGCGATGTAGCCGTTACGCTGGCCCATCTTGCCGTGAAACATGGCGACGCCGCCTGAGCGGACGCTCAGCATCGAAGTCGGCGTTGCGTTCAGCATAATGCGCGTACCGACTTCCCACTCCAAAACCTCGCGCAGGCTTGACGAGGTCTCCTCCAGCACGGCTTCGACGGATACATCCGTGTGCCACAATTCTGAAGCCAGATGATTTTCCCAGATCGAGTCACGGCCGAATTTCTCGCCCATGAACATCTGCAGCAAAATCTCGCGAACCGGTTCCAGCGTCGCATACGGCAACAAGAGCTCCAGTCGCCCGCCGCGATCATCCATATCGATACGCAAACGCGCCAGAACGGCGGCATTGGCCGGTCGGGCAATCGCTGCGAAACGAGGATTGGTTTCCAAGCGATCGAAGCGGAAGGTCACCGGGCTCAACGGATCGAACGCCGCCGACAGGTCTCCCAGCACGACATGCACCATACGCTCAACAAGATTGCGCTCGATTGTCGTGTAGGGACGGCCTTCGATACGCATCGCGGCAGTACCTCGCCGTCCGCCGAGCAAGACGTCGACGATCGAATAAATTAGCGCGCTGTCGATGGTCAGTAGGCCGAAATTGTCCCATTCCTCAGCCTTGAAAACGCTCAGCATCGCCGGCAGCGGGATCGAGTTCAGGTAATCGCCAAACCGGATCGACGTGATGTTGTCGAGGCTGACCTCGACATTGTCCGAGGTAAAATTGCGCAGCGAGGTGGACATCATGCGGACCAGGCGGTCGAACACGACCTCGAGCATCGGCAGACGTTCGTAGGAAACCAGCGCCGAATTGACGATTGCGGCAATGCCGGAACCATCACCCGTCCCTGCCCGGCCGTCATCAAAGCCAAGTAGGCTGTCGATTTCGTCCTGATTTAGAACGCGGGCTGAGCCACCGCCACCGCTATCTCCCGTATCTGCACCGAACAGGCTATCATCCTGCGGCGCATCGGACATCGCGGCCCATTCGGCAGCCAGCGCATCGTCATCATCATCGTCAATCGGAGCTGCCATGATCGTTTGCGCCTACTGAACCAGCATTTCTTTGAACAGGACGTCGTTGACATGCACGTTGCTCGGCTTCAAAGCCGCATTGACGCGCGCCAGCAACTCTTCACGAAGACGCAAAAGACCGGCCGAACCCTGCAACTGATCGACGCGCAACTCACGAAGATAAACCTGGAAGGTATCGATCACGCGCGGCAGCACGCGGTCGAGCACCATCTTGTCTTCCGGATGGTTGGTTTCCAGCGACACGGAAATCTTCAGGAAAGAAGGGCGCGGACCGTCTGAGCGCAGATTAACCAGCATATCGGGCAGATCATAATAGCTGATGACCGCCGCCTTTTCGGCAGTTGGCTGTTCCGCCGCCGCCTTATGGCTAAGAAAACTCAGAGCGCCCGTGAAATACGCGGCGGCCAGACCACCCGCGATCACGACTACAGGGAGCACAAATAAAACGACTTTTTTGCCGCTGAGCCGCTTACGGGTGACCATGCCACGCCGCCCGCCCATATCATCGTCATACATTTCCGCCGACATAGTATCCCCCAACAGGCGACCGCGTTAGCCTTTGAATGCTCTCTAGCCTACGCAACAATTTAGACGAGCGTCGGTTAACAAAGTATTGAAGCAGCGTCAATCTGGCTGATATCGTCAACTGAAACAAGAGGTTTCGACGCGATCTACATGCGGCACTTTCTGCCGGGCAATCCCTGCCCTTACCCACTGATTATAGCCCAACCATGCCCGCCAATTCCGGGTAAATAGACGCCACTGCAATGATTTAGCCTTTTGGCACATAATCTGCTTATACTGGCCCAACTCGTTGTACGGCAGGATGTTGAGCGTTCACAGATGAAAACACCGACCTACATTGCGATTTCTCGGCAGAGCGCGTTAACCCACGAGTTGACGACAGTCGCGAACAACATATCGAACGCGTCGACCGACGGTTATCGGGGCGATCATACGCTGTTCCAGGAGTTTCTGGAACACACGGGTGAGCCCGGCAAGCGTGATAAGGTGTCGTTCGTGCAGGATAGCGGCCAGTATCGCGATATTCGCGACGGCAAGCTGCAGCAGACCGGCGCTCCGCTCGACGCGGCGATCCAGGGCAATGGCTATTTCATCATCGGCAACCCGGGCGAACAGCTTTATTCACGCCTTGGCAGCTTCCGCGTCGACTCGAGCAATCGCATCGTGACGGCGGCGGGCTATCCGGTGCTGCAGGCTAACGGCACGGCAATCACCCTGCCCCAGGATGTACAGCCGGCCCAGGTGACCATCGCCGGCGACGGCACGGTATGGGCGCAAACCTATTCAAATGGCGTGGTCGATAGCGGACGCGACAATCCGTTGGGCAAACTGGCGCTGGTGAAGTTCGCGGACGATCAGAAGCTGCGCGAAGCCGGCAGCGGCTTTTACGCCACGGATCAGACGCCGCAGCCCGTTTCCGCCACCGAGGGCACGATCGTTCAAGGTGCCTTGGAAGGCTCCAATGTCGAACCGGTAATGGAAGTGACGCGCATGATCACGATCATGCGCGACTATCAAGCGATCCAGAATATGATCGACCAGGAAGATACCAGGCAGCGCAACGCTGCTGACAAGATCGTGCAAAACGTTTAGTGACGCTCGGCCAACACGTCGATGTTTCGTGAAGAAGGGGTTCAAAGATGCGTTCGTTAGATATCGCCGCGACCGGCATGCTGGCACAACAGCTCAACGTCGAGGTCATCTCGAACAACATTGCCAACGTCAATACGACGGCGTTCAAGCGGTCCAGGCCTGAGTTCCAGGATCTGCTGTACCAGAACGATCGGCGTATCGGCACGCAATCATCCGACGCCGGCACATATGTGCCAGCAGGCATGCAGGTTGGTCTTGGCGTTCGCACCGCTGCAGTCTACCGCATCGGTGAAGCGGGCAATATGCAGAACACCAACAACTCGCTCGATCTGGCGATCCAGGGCCTTGGCTACTTCCCGATCGAATTGCCGACCGGTGAAATCGCCTATACCCGCGCCGGTTCGTTCCAGTTGAACCAGAACGGCCAGATCGTGACAGCGGACGGTTATATTCTGCAGGGCCCGGGCACGGTGCCGGCGAATGCAACGGCCGTTACGGTCAATGCCAGCGGCGAAGTTCAGGTGACCCTGCCGAATCAGGTTAATCCGCAGAGCATCGGCCAGATCAACCTCGACTCGTTCATCAACGAGCCGGGCTTGCAGGCGATCGGCAACAATTTGTTCCTGGAAACGCAGTCTTCAGGCGCACCGCAGCAGGGTATTCCTGGCCTGGAGCAGTTCGGCACGATCCTGCAAGGCTTCATCGAGACCTCAAACGTCAACGTCGTGTCGGAGATCACTAATCTGATCACCGCGCAGCGCGCTTATGAGATGAACAGCCGTGTGATCGAGACCTCCGATCAGATGATGAGCACGTTGTCCCAACTGCGTTAAGCGGAGCTTTGAGGATGCGCGTCGGTTCTTTCGCCTCTGCATTGTTGGTTGCGGCACTGGCATTCGGCCTTACCGCCGGTGCCGATGCAGCCGTGCTGAAGTCGCGGGCGACGATCGATCGGGAGCAGATCGAGCTCGGCGACCTTTGGTCGGGACTTTCGCCAGAACTCGCCGAAACGGCCGTACTCGAAGCCCCGCAGACCGGTCAGCGCATGAATATCGACTCAGCGCAACTCGCCGCCCTTGCCGAGGCGAACAATATCGATTGGACGCCGACCGGGCATGACCGTACGACGATCGAGCGCGTCAGCCTGATGATGGATGTGCCGGTTCCGCTGCACCCGATCGAGGCCGGCGACATCATTCGCGCGACCGATCTAGGCTTCCAGCGTCTGCGCGCCGATCGCGTGAACAAGACAGTGGTGACGGAAACCGATCACCTTGTCGGCAAGACAGCAAAGCACCCGATCGCAGCGGCTCAGCCTATCCGGGCGAATGATGTCGGTACAACGCTGTTGGTGACCAAGAACAGCCTCGTCTCAGTGCGCCTGGTTACCGGGCGGATGAACCTGGTGATTGAAGCGAAGGCGCTTGACGATGGCGGTGAAGGCGACAGTGTTCGGGTTCTCAATCAGCGCAGCAACAAGATGCTGCAGGGTGTCGTGCATGGTGCGGGGACGGTCTATGTCGACCCCGTCTATCCGGTCGCCGCAAACTAGGTTTGATCCAAGATGAATGACACGATTCAGCCGAAATCGAGCATGACCAAGCGTCTGAGCCCGCTGTTGCTGGTGCCCGTATTGGCAAGCTGCTCGGCGATTGATCGGATCGGCCATATCGGCGAGCAGCCGGAATTGTCGGCGATCACCAATCCGCAGGGTGTCCCGGGTTATCAGCCGGTCACCATGCCGATGCCTGCCCCGCAAGTAGCCGAACGTCAGCCGAATTCGTTGTGGCGCGCTGGTGCGCGCACCTTCTTCAAGGATTTGCGCGCGACGCGTGTCGGCGACATCGTCACCATCACGATCAACGTGAACGATTTCGGCACGTGGCAGAATTCGACGACGCGGACCCGAACGACGAGCGAAGACGACACCCTTGGCAATTTCTTCGGCTTGCAGAACAAGCTGCTGCCGGCATCCGTCAAGAACCAGCTTCCGAGCCTCGCCAGCCTCAGCGGATCGACCGTGCAAACCGGTACGGGCCAAATCGCCCGACTGGAACAGGTCAATCTGACGCTGGCGGCGATCATCACCCAGGTGCTGCCGAACGGCAATCTGGTGCTGCATGGCCGTCAAGAGCTGCGCGTCGACTATGATATTCGCGATCTGCAGATCGCCGGCATCATCCGGCCGGAAGACATTACGCCGCAAAACACCATCGCCTATAACCAGATCGCTGAGGCGCGGATTTCGTATGGTGGCCGTGGTCAGTTGATGGATGTGCAGCAGCCGCGTCTGGGTGCGCAGCTGCTCGACATCATCATGCCGTTCTAGGCGGATTAAGGGCTCTCGCCTCTTCCGCTCTGCGGTTTCCTAACTTAGTCGTCGCGATGGGTGCGTTCCAAGCGCTCGTGGCGTTCCTGCGCCTCCAGGCTCAGGGTCGCAATCGGACGCGCTTCCAGGCGGCGAATGCCGATCGGGTCGCCGGTCTCTTCGCAAAACCCGTAACTGCCATCCTCGATCCGGCGCAAAGCAGCATCGATCTTGCTGATCAGCTTGCGTTCGCGGTCGCGTGTTCTGAGCTCAAGCGCGCGATCTGTTTCGAGTGACGCGCGGTCGGTCAGATCCGGCTGATGCAGGCTTTCCTCCTGCATATGCGCTACGGTTTCAACCGACTCGTGAAGCAGTTCGGCCCGCCATTTCAACAGCTTCAGGCGGAAATATTCGAGTTGAAACTCGCTCATGAACAGTTCGTCGTCGGACGGACGATAATCAGGCGGCAGCAGCGGCGACATCAAGACCCTCGGCTCTTAGGCGGACATGCCCAATGGCGGCCGGAGTATATGAGCGCACCCAGAGCGAAGCAACCGCTGCGTGATCATCTCAAACTCATAATTTTTTGAGGCAGCGCCTTGAAAATGATCGAGAATACGGGAACCGCATTGGAACCCTCTTCAACCCATCCTTGGCTTATTCCTGGCGATCCAATTTGGCGAGTTCGACCTGGGCGCGAAGGTCGATATCGTCAAGCAATTCGTTGAGCTGCGGGTCGCTGGTCGTGACACGCTCGCTGGCGATCACCGCGACCAATCGATTCAACTGTGCGACCGTGATCGTACCGTCGAGCAGCGCGTGACGAAGCTGATCGAGTTCATCCAGCAAGGAACTCGCACGGTTGCGCGCCCGTCTGCGATTATTGCGCTCGTCGCCAACTTCCTGAAGCGCCAGCAACCCCTCGACCGGCGCTGTCGGGGTCGTCCTATTGGCGGCGGCCGTTTTCACCTCGTCTTCGCTAAGCATCGACGCGAAGACTTCGCCTGACTCTGCCGACTTGCCGGCGCGGCGCGCGTCGACTGCCGAATTCGGACCCCGAGGAGCTTCTACTTTCATAGTCATTACAATATAGCAAACGCGGCTGGGGCGGAATGTTCCTGTTGCTGTTTTAGGGAGGATCCCAACCCGGAATTTATTGCCGGGTTCAAAGAGGAAGTCTTTGCCGCAGTCGAACTGACAAAAAGATAAGCGCAAGCGCTGTCAATATGTTATAGGTCATTCTTGAGTTGGCACGCGATTCGCTTGTCACTTTGGCAAATTGAGGGATTCTCATGGCCATGCGTTCGATTAGGCTTACCTGTATGACCGCCCTGGCGGCGATTGCGCTGGCGCTGCCGGCTCATGCGCAAACGGTTCGGATCAAGGATCTGGCCAATGTCGAGGGTGTCCGCGACAACTTGCTGGTTGGTTACGGCCTCGCCGTTGGCTTGGCCAATACCGGTGATACTCTCAATCGCGCCATTTTTACGCAGCAAAGCTTGCTCGGCATGTTGGAACGGTTGGGCGTCAACGCGACTACCGCCAATAACGACATGAGGACGCGTAACCTGGCCGCAGTTATGGTGACGGGTACTCTTCCGCCCTTCGCACGCCAAGGTACCAGGATCGACGTGAACGTGGCGACGATGGGTGATGCGACCAGCATGGCCGGTGGTACGTTGCTGGTGACGCCGCTGGTCGGCGCTGATGGCGAAGTTTATGCAGTCGCTCAGGGCCCTGTCGAGGTGAGCGGTTATTCGGCGCGCGGTGCTGCCGCTAGCGTGGTTCGCGGTGTGCCAACTGCGGGTCGCATTCCGAGCGGCGCCATCGTCGAGCGCGAAGTTGGGTTCGAAATGTCGACGATGGAGACAGTTCGCCTGACGCTGCGCAATCCCGACTTCACGACCACGCGTCGCGTTGCCCAGGCTGTCAACGCCTTCCTCGGCACGCCTGCCGCGCGGCCCTTGGATCCCGGCACAATCGCCATTCAGGTGCCGGCGAATTATCGTGGCGACGTCGTCAACATGATCACCGATATCGAGCGCCTGCCGGTTGAACCGGATCAGGTCGCCCATGTCGTGATCGACGAGAAATCCGGCGTCATCGTGATGGGCGAAAATGTCCGTGTCAGCACGGTTGCCGTGGCGCAGGGCAATTTGACCATCCGCATTACCGAAACCCCGCAGGTCTCTCAGCCGGGCGCCTTCGCTCCCGGCCCGGCCAATATCATTGTCGGGCGTAATGGCGTCGCAGGCGAGCAAAACGGCGCCGTGCCGCAGCCGCGTCTCGACGCGCAAGGTCAGCCGGTACTGGACGCGCTGGGCAACCCGGTCTTCGATCTCGTACCGCAGGTCGTTCCCGGATCGCGCCGCGAAGCGCTCGGTGGCGCTCTTGGAGGCGCTCAGACGGTGGTCGTGCCGCGTACCCAGATCGAAGTGGATGACAGCCCCGGCAAGCGCTTAGCGGTTGTGCCGTCCGGCGTGTCGCTCGGTGAGTTGGTCAACGGCCTGAATGCGCTCGGTGTCGGTCCGCGTGATCTGATCCCGATCCTGCAGGCGATCAAGGCCGCCGGCGCGCTGCAAGCCGACATCCAGTTGATCTGATCGCCATGTCAGCCAATATCAACGGTTTCAGCAGCGTTCCGGTCGATCTGGGTGCTGCGCGCGACGCTGGTGTGGCGACGCCCAAGGTTACCCAGACCGCCGATCCCGCCCTGGCCGCGAAGACCGGCCACGATTTCGAGGCGATGTTTCTGAGCCAGATGCTGCAGCCGATGTTCGAAGGCGTGAACAAGTCGAACAGCTATTTCGGCGGTGGTCACGGTGAAGAAGCGTTTTCGTCGATGCTGGTCGACGAGTACGGCAAGGCAATGGCGGATCACGGCGGCGTCGGCGTCGCCAAGATGGTGGCCGAGACGATCCTGAAATCTCAGACCGCAGTCGATCAGGCCCGCGCGCAGGTTGCCCATCTGACACAACGCGTTGCCAGCGCCCAGCCGCAAGCAGCTGTGGAACCCGAAGCGGTCGCGTCGTCACAGGCTGCCACTGCTGAGGCAGGTGCCGAGCAGACACAAAACAAGCCCCAGACCGCGAAGGACTGGAAGCCGCTCGATCTGGAAGAGTTCGGCGAACAGCCGAGCGCCGAATAGGCCGCTTCCCTACTCCGCAGCCGCACTCGACTTTTTACCCGCTTTCTTCGTCTCGATCACGTCGCGCACGATCGCTTGCGGCCGACCGTTAATCGTCACAAACAGTCGGCCGACATATTCGCCAACGATGCCCAGCATCATGAGCTGACACCCCGAGAGGACCAGCACCAACGAAACCGTCGAACTCCAGCCGATCGGTGGGCTGCCCGTCATTGCCTCGAACAACACGCCGATAAATCCTAGGACGCCCAGCGCGCCCAGCGCAAATCCAAGCAGCGTCGCGATGCGTAATGGCAGGATGGAGAAGCTGAGCGCCATGTTCATCCAAAGCCGTACCAGCCGGCGCAGCGTGTAGTTGCTCCGCCCCTCTGCTCTCGGCAGATGCAAGACGGTCAATCGCCCGATTGTCCGCGTAGTTTGCAGAATCAGCCCATCAACATAGGGAAACGGCCCCGTATAACGCGTGACCTCCCGCGCGACGAAGGCGCTCATGCAGCGGAAGCTTGAGAGATAGAGACCCTTCGGCTTGGCCAACAACACATCGGCCACGAACCCATTGAACCGGCTGCCAAGATTGCGCCAGCCCTCATGCTGCTTCTCGTCATAGCGCGTATAGACGACCTCAAACCCGCCATCGCGCGTGTACTCGTAAAGCCGCTTCACCTCGGATGGCGGGTTTTGCAGATCGTCGTCCATGGTGACGATATAGGCGCCCCTTGCGGCGCGCAGCCCGGCCATGACGGCGTTATGTTCGCCAAAGTTCCGGCTGAGATTAAGCAGCGTGACCGGAGCGCTGCCCTCCTCAACCAAAGCGCGGCAGACAGCCAAACTGTCATCCGGGCTACCGTCATTGACCAGGATGATCTCCAAACCGCCTGGAATGTCGATTGCCGCCAATGCATGAACCAATTCGCCGACCGTGCGCGCACCGTTATAAACCGGCACGACGATCGATACAGCCGGTGTCTTCTCAACCATGACGCACCGCCTGAACCAGTAAGGAGCCGCCAAAGGGCAAAGAGCCGCCACGCCTCAGCAATGCCGTTTCCAGCCCGGTGGCCATATCGAAAATCCGTTCGATCAGCGGTGGAAACGGCCGGACATCGCTGGTGGCGTCGGCATGGCTGAATTTGCGACGCAAGACCATCAGCGGGAACAGCAGCGTATTCCAATAGCTGGTGCCGATTGGAGAAAACCCATGCGCCACGAGTTGACGACGCAGGCTGGCTGAGCTGTAGCGCCGCACATTATGAACCACCCGGTCATGCGGCGACAGCAGCCAGCGATACGCCGGCAGGTTGAGTAGCAAAAGCCCGCCGGGCGTGAGGCAGCGATGCAACTCAGCGAGCGCACCCGCTTCCTCGACGCCGCCATGGCATAGGACATCGGCCGAAATCACAACATCGAAACTGCCATCGGCGAAGGGCAGTTGATTGATCGAGCCGTTGACGACCGGACGGCCCGCCTTGTGACGGGCGATCTGCGCCGCAGTCGCATCGAATTCGACGCCTATCAGGTCGGCTCCGGGCAACATCGCCGCCAGGAACCGTAAGGTGCCGCCGGTGCCACACCCGGCGTCGAGCACGCGCGTGATGGTGCTATGGCGGCGCGTCAGCAAGGCAAACAAATTGGCCCGCAGTGCTCGATACCACCACATGCTGTCCTCCAGCGCGGCCATTTTCTTGTATTCCTCGGCCTGCATCAGCATCCCGCCCGGTAGCGTTTGAACTGCTCAAGATCGCGGATGTAATCATCGGCTTCAAAGTGACGGTCACACAAGACCATCAGAACCGCAGACGGTGTCAGATAGAGCTGTTGCGCCCAGATCGATGCGGGGATGTAGAGGCCGGTATCAGCGCCAGACAGCTCAAACTGCCGTTCGCCGCCTGCCGGATCACCAAGACAGGTCACAACGCAAGCGCCGGTCAGACAGACGAGCATTTGCTGACAGCGGCGATGGGCGTGCTGACCGCCAACCAGATCGGCGCGGTCGGTGGTGATGGTGAAAACCCTCGCGATGGCGAATGGGATGTCCGCTTCGCCCTCAATCGCAACAAGCCTACGATCAGGTGCGGGCAGACTGCGGAACTTCAGCAGCCGCACGTCGTTCACATGAGCCAATTCAGGGTCCGGCCCGGATGGCATTCTCGTTTCCCCTGAAGCTAGCGGCATCTCTTGGGATAGATATGGCAAACCGGAGCCCGGTTGTGCCATTACAAATTGGTCATCGTCGAAGGAGCATTGGGTAATGCGGGCAGAGCAACAACTAAATGGCCGCTCGCCCGTCCGCTCATTCTGGCTCGCCCTGCCCTGGCTATGGTCGATCTGCCATCTGTTCCCGCCGCTTAATCACGATGCTGCGGCCATCCTGCAATTCGCCGATCGTATGTTGGGCGGCGAGCGGCTCTACGTCGATCTGATCGATTTTAACCCACCCATCACGTTCTGGCTCGACCTGCCGGCGGTATTTGCCGCCCGGCTTCTGGCGCTGGAAACACCGACAGCACTGGTCCTGTATTTCCTGATCCTCTTCGCCGGCATAATGGCGTTTGCCAGCCGGCTCATCAGCCAGTTAATGGTGGATGGCACCGAACGTCGGATCCTGCTCCCGGTCCTGCTGTTCTGCGCCCTGGTTTATCCGGCCTATTCCTTCGCCCAACGCGAGCATCTGCTATTCGTGCTGGCCATCCCTTATGCCGTGATCGCAGCCGCCCGATCGGTCGACCGGCCGAGCAGCAGACCGTCCACCATCGCAGCGGCTCTGCTGATCTCGGTTACCGTCTGCATGAAACCGCATTTCGGAGCGCTACCGTTGGCGGTCGAACTCTATGTCCTCGCCGGCATAGGCATACGGCGTTACGCTCTCAGCGCCACACCTTGGGCCATCGTCGCAAGCGGCATCGTCTATCTGTTGGCTGTGTTCGTGCTGACGCCGGACTATGCTCAACACATTCTGCCGCTCGCCACACGATACTATGCCGAGCATGGGCCCAGCATCATTGAACTGCTCACCGGCGATCAGGTGCCGGCGTTGCTGGCAGCCGTCATCGTTCTAGGGGCGATCGCGTTCAGACCTGGCGGCGCGGCCTTGCCGCGCGTCCTAACGCTCCTGACGCTCGGAGCTATGGTTGCAGGCATTCTGCAGGATAAGGGCTGGGACTATCACTTCCTGGCGGCGCGGAGTTTCGCGATCACCTTGTTCGCGGTGACGATGGCGTCTTTCGCCGATCGACTGAGCCTCCACCGAGATGCGCTGGTCTCAACCATCATGGTCGGGCTGTTTGCCCTATCCGGCGTTCTGAGCCCGCCTTTCCAGGCCGAGCGCGCCTTCGCGGCGAGCCCGGCGGGACGAGTGCTGCCGCTGATCCGCGACCATGCTCAAGGCAAACCGGTGCTGTGGCTCACCACGTCGATCTATCCGCAATTCCCAGTGCTGAACTATACGGATAGCAAGCTCGCCATGCCGTTCATGAGCCTTTGGCTGTTGCCGGCGCTTTATGAGACAGCACCAGTTGAGGACGGAAATTTTGTCTTTACGGAGCCGGATGCGATGTCGCCGGCCGAGGCCTTGGTGTTCAATAGCATCGCCGACGCATTAGACAAACTGAAGCCAGCCTTGATCGTGGTCACTCAATCAAGTGACGATCACGGCTTTCGCGGCATCGAATTCGACTATTTGCGCTACTTCACGCGCAACCCAAAATTCGCGGCAGAGTTCGCTCACTACACGAAATTGACGAAGCTATCCGGTTGGACGATCTATCAGCGACAGTCGCCCTAGAATAAATGCCCGGCGCGCGTCGCCTTGGTGTTGAGGTAGCGCTGATTATGCTCGTTGGCCGGGAATGTGTGCGGCACGCGCTCCACGACGTTTATCCCGGCCGCTGACAGGCCGGCGACTTTGTCAGGGTTATTGGTCATCAGCCGAACCGAGCCGAAGCCGAGATCGCGCAGCATCGCCGCTGCCGTCGTATAGCTCCGCTCATCAGGGGCAAAGCCCAATTGCTCGTTAGCGTCAAGCGTATCGAAGCCGACATCCTGCAGCGCGTAGGCGCGCAATTTGTTGGCGATACCGATCCCCCTGCCTTCTTGCGCCAGATACAGCAGCACGCCACCGCCCCTCTGCGCGATCGCGGACACGGCGCCGCGAAGCTGGTCGCCGCAATCGCAGCGCAGGCTGCCCAGCAGATCGCCGGTAAGGCAGGCCGAATGCAGCCGCGTCAAGACCGGTTGTTCGGACGGGGGATTGCCAATGATCAAGGCCAGATGATCCGGCCCGCCATCGTCCAGCCGATAGGCGACGATACGCGTCTTCTCAGCTTCGATCAGCGGAACGTTGGCCTCGCTGACGCGCATCAGGCTGGCCGAATTATCGCTCAATTGAGCCAGCAGATCATCGACCGCCAGCTTGGGCGTCGTCGCCAGGATCAGGCTCGTCTCGCCCAACGGCGCCAGGATCACCGCCGGCAGAAGCTCCGCCCGCTTAGCCAGTTGGACCGCAGCCTCTGACGTCTTTGAAACGCTTCCGGCTAGCGTCGGGAAATGATCGGACACCGGGACGGGCGCCAGAGGGTTTGCCAGGCCCGCGAGCGTTTGCGCATCGACCCCGCCTGGAACGGCAAAGGCCACCACGGTAGCCCCCTCGTCCACATCGAGCCCTAAGGCCCGTGCCCGCGCGGCGGCCAGCACGAAATCTGGAGCGCCGACAGACTGGCTTCTCAGCCGCCCAAGCGCGCTATCGGTAATCCCATCAGCTGCCAGCATCAGCACCGCACCGTCAGAACCGGTCAAACACACCACATCACCGCGACGCAGAGCACGGATGGCCGCTTCCAGCGCAGTTTCACCGCGCTTGGGCGACGGATCAGCGGCACTGCGATCGGTCATGGCAGTCACGGCGTTCGGCATGGCATGGGTCGGCAAAATTAAGTCCATTCGGTTGGGCAATCACTCAGGCTCACTATCTCGGGTCTGTGAGCGTTGCAGGGAATGTCGAGCGTTAAAGGCGCAAAGGCAAGGTTTGTTGAAAGGAAATTATATAGCGGCCAGTCCGATAGCCGATTTTCTCAAGCGAGCCAGCAGGTCCTATCGGTTTTTCGGAAGCGACTGTGCTATCGACTGAGCGTTCAGTCTTCAAAGCCGCTTATAGAGTTTACCGCTTTTCATGGCCGAAAAACGTCCCTTCCTGGTCTATCGCGATGTGCTGCTGCCGCGCTCTGAAACCTTTATTCCGCGTCAGTACCGCGCATTCAAGTCGCTAAGCCCGATCTGGGTGGGTGCCAAGCCCGGCGACGGGCGTGATTTGATCGCGGGCGAACAGCTGTTGCTCAATGGCCGGATCGAGCGCGCGCTCTTTAAACAGTTTGGGCGGGTGCCGTATGATTTACAGAAATTGGCGGCGCGCGACCCGGCGCTGATCCATGCCAATTTCGGGCGCGGCGGTACCTTGGCGCTCCCCCTCGCCCGCGCTCTCGACCTGCCGCTTGTCGTTACCTTCCATGGCGGCGACGCGACCAAGCACAAACATTACCAGACGACACCACTGATCCAGCCGGTGTTTCAGCGCAGGCTGGAAGCACTCAAGCGTGAGGCAGCGCTGTTCATCTGCGTTTCCGACTTCATTCGCCAAACCTTGATCGACCGCGGATTTCCAACGGAAAAATTGGTCGTCAACCGGTATGGCATCGACCGACCAAGCCCGTCCGAGCAGAAGAGAGAGAGACGGTACATCCTGTTCGTCGGGCGTCTCGTCGAAAAGAAGGGTCTCGGTTACCTGATCGAGGCAATGGCTACACTTCGGCGATCATACCTTGAAATAGAGCTTGTCATCGTCGGCGACGGGCCATTGCGGACGGCACTGACAGCGGACGCCAATTCTGTCGGCGCGCGTTTTGTCGGCTGGCAGAGCCAGGCAGAAGTCGCGTCATGGATGGATGGCGCGTTGGCGGTCGTGGTGCCAAGCGTCACCGCCGAAAGCGGCGATGCGGAGGGACTACCCAATACGGTGTTGGAGGCGATGGCGCGCGGTTGCCCGGTGGTCGGGTCCGACCATGCCGGAATCGGCGAAGCGGTTATCGATGGTGAAACCGGGTTCCTATGCGCCGAACGCGATAGCGCTGGCCTAGCCGCCGCCCTTGCCCGGCTCATAGAAAACCCCGATCTGTGCCGCCGGCTTGGTGAGGCCGGTCGGGCACGGATCGGGGTTGAATTCGACGCCGATCATCAGTCGGGCCGACTGGAGGCCCTCCTCCAGTCGGTGATCCGCTAGGGTCTGGTCGGTTCAAATTGAACCGTGAATCAGACCCTATATGAAATAGAGGGCGATTCACGTTTCAGGTTGAGTCAACCTGAAACGATCGCACTCTCGTTCTAGTCGTCGCCAGCCGTACCCAGATTGCCCTGGTAGATGCGCGTCGACATCTCGGCGAACTTATGCTGCTCCTGCCGGTCGGGCATCAGGATCGATACGACGATACCGGCAAGGAATGCCAAAGGCAGCGACACCAAGGCCGGGTTCTTCAACGGGAAGAGAACGGCATCGGCGGTATTCTTCAGCACGTCGATCTGGATGGTCGGCGACAGATAGATCAACACAAGGCTGGAGATCGTACCGGTCAGCATGCTGACCACCGCTCCCTTGGTGGTGAAGCCCTTCCAGAAGATCGACATGACGAGTGCCGGGAAGTTCGAGCTGGCCGCAACCGCGAAGGCCAAGCCAACCATGAAGGCGACGTTTTCCTTCTGGAACAGCAAGCCAAAGCCGATTGCCGCGATGCCGAGGATGATCGTGGCGATACGCGCCACCAGCATCTGTTCCTTCTGCGGCGCCGACCCGTCACGGACGACGTTCACCCACAGATCATGCGACAGGGCGGAGGCGCCCGACAGCGTCAGACCGGCGACCACCGCCAGGATGGTGGCGAAAGCAACCGCGCTGATGAAGCCGAAGAACCCGTTACCGCCGACCGCATCGGCCAGCAAAAGCGCCGACATGTTGGTGCCGCCATTAGCCTTGATGACGTCTGTACCCACCAGCACCATCGCACCAAACCCGATCACGAAGGTCAGCAGATAAAAGAAGCCGATCAATCCGGTCGCGACGAACACCGATTTGCGGGCCTGCTTGGTGTCGGGCACCGTGTAGAAACGCATAAGGATGTGCGGCAGACCCGCTGTACCGATCATCAGCGCGATGCCAAGCGATATGGCGTCGAGCGGGTTGGAGACGAGCTTGCCCGGTGCCAAGACGGCCTCACCGTATTTCTCCGCCGCTGCGGCAAACAAGGCAAGCGGATTGAAGTCGAATTGCAGCAGCACCAAGACCGCCATCACGACGGCACCGCCGAGCAGCAGTACGGCCTTGATGATCTGGACCCAGGTGGTCGCGATCATGCCGCCGAACAGCACATAAATCAGCATGATGCAGCCGACGATCTCCACCGAGTTTTCGTACGACAAACCGAATATCAGCTTAATCAGGCTGCCGGCACCGACCATCTGTGCGATGAGATAGAGCAACACGACGGCGATTGTGCCGATCGCCGAGGCGATGCGGACCGGCTTTTGCTTCAACCGATAAGACACAACGTCGGAGAAAGTGTATTTGCCGATGCTGCGCAGTGGTTCGGCGATCAGGAACAGCACGATCGGCCAGCCGACCAGGAAGCCAATCGAATAGATCAGCCCGTCGAAGCCGGAGGTCGCCACCATGCCGGCAATGCCGAGAAAGCTTGCCGCACTCATGTAATCGCCGGCGAGAGCGAAACCGTTCTGCACGCCGGTGATGCTGCGGTCGGCAGCGAAAAACTCTTCCGTGGTCTTGGTCTTGCGGGCCGCCCAGTAGGTGATGCCGAGCGTGATCGCGATGAAGAAGAAGAACAGGAAAATCGAGGTCGTTGTGGGTTCGCCCAGATGAACATTGGTCATGTCAATGCGCTCCCGACTTGCGTGCGGCAGAGCCGACGGCGAAATTCTTATTCGCCCACGACACGTAGAACCAGGTCAGCAACCACGAGACGACGATCAGCAACGCGCCAAGCAAAATCCCCCAGCTCAATCCAGGGGTCAGCACCGTCGCGAGGAACGGCTTGTCATAAGCAATCAGCAAGATAAAGCCGAAATACAGAACCAGGATGATGATCGACAAGGTCACCGCGATGCGCCACCTCGCCGCCGCAAGCTCTGGAATTTTAGAT
>CAIZEE010000405.1 GCA_903931835.1 uncultured Elstera sp. | reverse complement strand
TTATTGTATGCGATCGCCCGCGAGGCCGTTGACGTGGTCGCGGCATGCGGGACCAGGGCCGACACCGTGCGCCACACCCGGTCGTTGACCCCCGATGTCATTCTGCTCGATCTGCGCATGCCCGATACCGAGGGAGGACCGCGCATGCTCGCAGGAGCCGAGACAGTCAGCGTCCTGCTTCGCCAAAGCCCAACGTCTGGGATCGTTTGCCTCACATCCCATGAGGAGTCTGAGATCGTGCGTGGTTGTCTTGACGCCGGTGCCCGCGGATTCCTGAGTAAGGGCGTACTGCCCGGGGAAATCTGGCAGGCCATCCTGACGGTGCATGCGGGCCAACTGTACGTCCAGGCGCAACTTCTGGAGGATGCTGGCTTAAGCGCGCCCGGGTCGGTGGACCGGGTGCGGGCGCAATTGCTGGAGGGGCGCCGCGGCGACATCCTGCGTTTGTTACTCAACGGCTACTCGCCGACAGAGATCGCTGCCACACTCCCCGTCGGCAAGAAATATGTGGACAAGAAGATTGTAGAAATCAAAGCGATCCTTGGAGTGACCACCCATATCCGAATATACCGCAAGTGTTTGCAGTTGGGCCTCGTCGAGGATTGATCGACCACCATGCATAAGCGCATTCAGTTACCGCCTTACGATCCAGCGCAAGCCCTTGCCCTGGCCTCCGGGAAAGCCGAGATCCGCGATCGTATTCTGTCGGGCGTTCTCGCATTCCTTGCCCCCGACTCAGAGATTGCCCCGCTTCTCGATAGCGCCTCGTTCCGGGCCGCAACCACTGAACGCGCCGAGCTCGCACATCGCGCGATCACGCTCGTCACGCAGGCCGGCATGCCGCAGCTCACCCAGATGTTCCGGGCACTGACCGACGCCCTGCAAGCGGGACGCCTCGATGAGGCCGAGGAGTTGGCCGGTGGGCTCCCCGAGGCGATCCGCCAAGTCTATGCGGCCGTCACCACCGACGCGCCAGGCACGACCTAAGCCCCCTGGGCGGCTGCCAATTCGCTCCGCCCGGTGGTTGATTGCTCCAATGTACCTGATTGGTTCCAAGTGGCTCAAGCTTCGTCTGTGTGACCGGCGAATGAGCGTTTGCCTACTCAGGATTCGCCGTGATGAACGCGTCGACGCGATACTGCCAGACCCCCCGTACTCGCGATCAAGTCGGGAGCGGAAAGGCAAGCTGTTGCCGGGGCGCCGCGCGTACTCTCGTCCGCTAATCTCGTTGTTTAACATAGCCGTTTCCGTCAATCGGTGGAGGAATGGAGTCAATAAGCCAAAGCGCCGATACGGAACGCCGACCACGCTGGTTCGGCACACCTGCCATTCTATGCGTAATACTCTGTTCCTTGACCTTTCTACCGATCTCGAGATCGGGCGCTGCATCGAACGGAACCTGTCCGAGCACCCCGATACTCCTCGTCTATCCAAAGATCAGTCGTCTTTATGAAAACGTCATCGCGCAGATCAAAAAGGGACTGCAAGAGGTGGTCCACGCCGAGGTTGGGGTCTGTTCGATCGACGGACTACCCAGCTCCACGCAGGACAGCGACAGCAAGGCGATCATAGCAGTCGGCGAGAGCGCCTTTGCCGCGTCGATCCACACTTACCATAAGGCGACCGTGGTGCCCATCCTCGTGCGAGAGCTTCCGCAAGGGGCGCGCAGCGGGATTTCATTGTTTCTCGACCCACAGATCTATATCCAGCAGCTTATTGAATTATCCCCTGAAGTGAAGGCCGTCACGCTGATCTATCGCGATGACGTCCCCCGTTCATTCATTGATGCCGTAAAGACCGCGGCGGCGGCGCATGACCTTCGCTTCGCCGCAATGTCGGTGGCTACCATTCGCGATGCGGCCTTGGCCGTTGAGGCGGTCATGCGAAGCGCTGGGCCACAGGATGGGGTTTGGTTCCAACGTGGTGTTGTAGGGATGAATGCCGACATTTTGGTGCCCAAAATTGTCGGGCTGAGCTGGGAGAAAAAGGTTCCGGTGTTTACCGACGAGGCCGATTATGTCGCGCGCGGCATGTTGTTTGCAATGACGCAGGACTATCTGGCGATCGGTCGCTCGGTTGCCAAACTGATCGACAGCGCCGGACCAGGCATCCGGTATGCATCAGGCCCCAAGCGCGTGCTTAATCGTCGCACGGCCCAGGCGATCGGAATCGCACTCAGAACGGCGCAAGAGAAAGCGTTCGATTATGTCTATCAATGATCGGAAGCCGACCCGCAGGCGATTTCTGCGCCAACTGTTGGGGGTGCTCCTTACGCTTGGCCTGGTCATAGGGCTCGTCGCGCCTGCCATCATTTTCTGGACATCTTGGCACCAGGCGCATAGTGACAGTGAACAGTCGGCACGTGAAATCGCCGAAGTATTCGCGCACGATGCCCGATACGCGCTGCTCGTTGCATCGAGCCAGGATGCCCAAGCCGTCGTCTCAAATATTATTAAGCTTCCAGATGTTTTAAGTGCGGAGGTTGTCAATGAGGAGGGCGAACGCCTTGCTGCCGGGAATGCCCCGGAGTCAGCTAGCGCCCGACGTACTTTCGCGATTGATCGCGTGGTCACTGCCGAATCGCGCGGGGCGGTCGGGCCGCTCGACGATGGACCGAGTACGCAGGTTGACATCGGCCGCGTCCGTATCACGTTATCGCTTGATCGCTCGTACGTAAGCAGCGTCCTGACCGCTTCTTATGCTGCCGCACAGATCGCCGCCTTGATTGCGTTGTTATCGTTCGCGCTGCTGCGCGTCTCGATGAAGATGCTTGCTCCGCTGGCGGACTTGGTGAAGGTATTACAGGGCAACGAGAACGACGCCCGGCTGCCGCCGATCTCCGCTCAGAGTCCGGCCGAGGTGCAAGTCATTTAAGGTGCGATCGACGCCATGCGCCAGCGTATCGCCGAGGACCATCACCGACTTCTTCACTACGCCAACGGGTTGGAGGACATGGTGTCGGAACGTACGCGCGCACTTGAAACGGCCCGCGATGATGCCGAGAGTGCCAATCGTGCCAAGACGCTGTTCCTGGCGAACGTCAGCCATGAGCTGCGCACGCCGTTGCAGGCGATCATATTGCATGCACGTCTGATCAGCGGTGGTGCCCACTGCGACAATAATCGCGGTAGCCTCGATACGATTCTGCGCTCATCTTCCCATTTACTCGATCTGATAGAACAGCTTTTGAATCTAGCGAAGGCCGAATCAGGCGAAACACCGGTGCTTGCTTATAGTACGTTCGCGATTCGCGATCTGATCGATGAAGCGGCTTCCACCATTCGGGCGACTCTATCCACAGGTAACCAATTATCTGTGCAGTGTGTCGGGGAGGCCATCACCATCGTGTCGGACCGTACCCGGTTGCTACAGGTCATCTACAATTTGTTGCGCAATGCTGACAAATTCACGACCAACGGTCATCTCGTGCTCATGCTGGATTTCGCGGCGGATCAAAATCACATTCGGTTGACGATATCCGACGATGGCATCGGCATACCAACGGAACAGCTCCACCGCATTTTCGAGCCCTTTTTCCAAGGCGGGACCGCACGTGGGGCCGTGTTTAGCGGAATCGGCATTGGTTTGTGGGTGACCAAGAGTATTGTTGATGCGCTCGGTGGGCGCATCGATGTTTCCAGCGCGCCGGGAAAGGGCGCGACATTCAGGATCGAGATCCCGATCACGCCCAGCCCTCGCGTTGCGGAGTTCAACGTGTCTCCTGGTAGTGACGGGGACGGATCGGCTAGGGTGCCTCGACCAATACCAATAAATAGTCGAGTGCTGTTCGGAGAGGATGAGACTGTCATTCGTGATGCCATGGGCCAGTTTCTTCGGGAAGCAGGCTACGTGGTAGACGCATGCGCCGACGGTACGGCGGTGTTTGCGATGCTTCAGCAGGATTGCCGAAGATACGATGTCATCGTATTGGATCACCGCATGCCTGGGTACACCGGGTTGGCGATCCTAAAGGCGATGCGCGACACGCTCCTCATTCATACGCCCGTCATTATTTTGACCGGAAACGACACCTCTGAACTTCGTGAAGAAGCGGCCCGCTACAGTGCGGCGCTGATAGCCAAACCTGTACAGCCGGAACGTCTGATCGAAGCCATCGCACGCGCTGTCGATGGGGACGTTGCGGCGACGATCCACCCTGGTAGTTTAATGCCATGACACCCAAACTGATTCATTTTTTAGTCGGTATTTCCGCGGTTGGCACTGTTGATGCGGACGTACCGGTGGACCTGTTCGGCCTCCCGGAGACCGTAACGATTGCGACCGGTCGCGAGCAGAGCGTAAAGACCGCGCCTGCGGTTGCCACGGTCATCACCGCCGACGACATCCGCAACTACGGTATCCGCAATATCGTCGATGCGCTACGGTTGGTTCCCGGGATGCACCAGGGCTTGTTCCAAACCTACCAATCAAATGTGACGGTTCGGGGGTTCTCCAGCCTACGTTCGAACAACATCTTGTTCCTCCTTGACGGCATTTCCCAGCCGGACCTGCTGCAAGGGGATCAGATAGCGGTCCTCGGTACCATTCCCATCGACGCGATCCAGCGGATCGAGGTGACACGCGGGCCTGGCAGCTCGGTATTCGGCGCGGACGCGTTTTCTGCGGTCGTCAATATCGTCACGAAGACGAAGACGGATGGGGGGCAAGTCGCCCTGAGCGGCGGGACCTTCAACACGGGCGACGCCCGATTGCTGGCGGGGTACAACACGAAGCGATTACGCGTTGTCTTGGCGCTGGAGGGAATGCAGACCGATGGCTTTTCTCCTCTGCTCGGGGTCGACCGGCAGTCGGTGGTCGATGCCCTGATGGGCACGTCGGCGTCGTTGACTCCGGCGCACGCCAACACGTCTCGCAAGGAGTTGGGAGCCTTGATGAACCTGTCCTACGGCGAGACGACAGGGTTGCTCAGGTTGTCGCGATGGAACAAAGTCGGCTTGGCCGGCGGCTTGGGTGGAAACCTAGACCCGTCTGGGACCCTAAGCTACGAGACCGTCGAGGGTCGACTCGCTCACAAGATCGAGTTTGGGTCAGAGTTCGAGCTGACGCTGACCGCCGATGCGCTCCAGACCAGACAGACGTTCGATAACGTCATGTTCCTCCCACCCGGGGCATTCGGTGTCTTCACCGACGGGGCGCGTCTCAGTACGGAGGCCCAACAGCAGTTCCTGCGCTTGCACGCCGACGGACGATACGAGGGGTTCCCGGGGCACTTTCTCACCGCTGGATTCGGATACGAGCATGGTGGATTCAATGTCCATTCCGCGACGCTTAACTATCTCCTCATCAATAACATCATCATCCCCACACCGCCTACAACCTATGGTTCCAGCGGCGTCGGAAAGAGCAGTCGACAGCTTGCCTACGGATATATTCAGGATGAATGGAGTATCGCGCCCAAGTGGACACTGACGTGGGGCGTGCGGTTCGATGACTATTCCGACTTCGGAACGCAGACAAGTCCTCGGGCCGTGCTGGTGTGGACGCCACGACCAGAATGGACCGTGAAGCTGCTCTACGGGCAAGGATTCCGGGCGCCGACGCTGTTCGAGACAACACCATTTCCCGTTCCGATCTATAAGCCGAACCCGGCCCTCGTGCCGGAGCGTCTTCGAACGGCAGAGCTGTCAGTCGATTACACGCCGAAGCGCGATCTTGCATTTCGGCTCAATCTCTTTCGCCACGAGACTGATAATCAAATCCGGCAGCAGGATCGCGGTCTTTTCGGCGAGCCCCAGAACGTGGGCCGCCAGGTTGGGAATGGCTTCGAAGTCGAGATGCACTGGGGCATCCTCAGAAACTTGGTGTTCGAAGGTTGGTATGCCTACCAGTACAATGTGGACGAAACGACTCACAAAGACGCGGGTTACTCTCCCCACCATCGGTTGTTCGGGTCCCTGCAATATACTTGGGGGAAGGCGTTCTTCAATCTGCAGGGAACCTACGTCGGTGGTCGCACGCGGGTCGCTGAAGACCCTCGGACGCGGCCCGCGAACTATTCACAAGTCGATTTGCTGACTCGGTATCAGTTCACCAAGAACCTGTCTCTGCAACTCGATGTGCGGAATTTGTTGAACTCCAACATGACCGAGCCCGCGCCAGGCACCAGTTTCCCCCAGGACCTTCCATTGCCAGGTCGCAATTATTATGTGACGCTGGTGGTGGGTTTCTAACTGGTTGGCGGCTTTGCGCATGTGGGGCGGGGGGCGTGACTGACCTCCCGCCAGCGTGCGGAGAGTGACGGGGTCCGGTAGACCCGGTGTGTCTGCTCGACGGCGATCATATTCCGGAGGGCGTTCTCTCAGCGTCGCACGTCCTTTCGGCCGGCCATGCCAGTGAGATTGCTGATATGGATCAATCCTCGGGACCGTCCTGTCGCTGAGTCCGTTGTTTGAACGGCGTCATAAAGTAGCTTGGACGGCACCAATGATGGACCGTAGCCAGGGGTTACATCCAGGATGGCGACAAGATCGCTATTTTCATCGTACCCACCGATGGGTGAGAAGTGGCCGACGGGGACTCCGAAGATCGGCTTTCTGTCGAAATTGACGATGTAGCGGTTATCGAGGTTGTTGGATCTCTTGAGGTGGTCCAGGAATGCCTCGTAGGATAGATCCCGTAAGACGGTCACCTCGCCGATATGCCGCTCGGCGACGAGGGAGGCGAGATCATCCAGGGTAATGCCCTGTAGTCGCACGCTGAGCCAGCCCCACGCGTTGCTATCGAACAAGGCGTTCTCATTTGCGATGGGGATTCCGAGCGAATTCAACACGTTCAAAACGCTCGATGGGCCACAGGATGATAACGTCTCCTGGGTGTGGAACGTCGAAAGATATTCGCGTGCGACCGGACGCGACAGAAGCTGCTGCTGGGCTATCCCGCCGTAAAGCACCCCAGGTGCGTACCGTTCGGGATGGGGCTGCGATAGGGAGCGTGCAAACTGCCACGCGCCGCCTATACCGGTCAGCGTCAGCACCATGACGGCGACGATCCACCGTACGCGGATGGGCTTGGAAAATGAGTACACGAGTCACTCCTGCCTCGATTTTTTTGCCGAGGCAATAACCAACAATCTGGTGCGTCGCCGGGTAAAGCGACCACGCCGGCACGGGTGCGGTCGCTGGGGCTTTACCGTTGCGCCTCGTTGCAATACGGCGATTATCCAATCGGAATAACGCGTTGGCTGATCGTCCGGACAAGGCTGGCATGCAATTAAGCGGGGTCCGGTCGAAGAGAACAGTGTCATGACGGGGAACGGCCGGCAGATGCGGCGGAGTTAACTGGCTCGGC
>CAIZEE010000404.1 GCA_903931835.1 uncultured Elstera sp. | reverse complement strand
CGGCGAAGTGGCGGGGCACCGTCTCAGGCCTGTTGCAAGCAGGCTATCCAACGGGATATCTGCTGGCGACTCTGGTGTATCGCTTCGCCTTCCCATCCGTCGGCTGGCGCGGCATGTTCATGCTTGGCGCCTTGCCGGCCCTGCTTGTCCTCTTTATCCGCCGCAACGTCCCGGAATCGCCGAGCTTTGTCGCCGGCACGACGCGGATCGGCGACCAAGCCGTCAGCATTATCGCCGTGTTCAAGAAGCGTTGGCCGATCTTCCTCTATGCCATCATCATGATGACGGCCTTCAATTTCTTCAGTCACGGCACGCAGGATCTCTATCCGCGCTTCCTCGAAACCGATCATGAGTTCGATCGCGCCACGCGCACCAACATCGCGATCTTCTACAATATCGGCGCAATCCTGGGCGGCATTACGCTTGGGACGATCTCTCAACGTATCGGGCGCAGGAAAGCGATTGCCATCGCCGCACTGCTGGCATTGCCGGCGGTCCCGGTATGGGCGGGGTTCGTCTCGGCGGATCCCTACATCCTGGCGCTCGGCGCGTTTGTGCTGCAGTTCATGGTGCAGGGCGCCTGGGGCGTCATCCCGGCCCATCTCAATGAATTGTCGCCTTCGGAGATCAGGGGAACCTTCCCGGGCTTCACCTATCAACTTGGCAATCTGATTGCCTCGTCAAACGCGACATTACAGGCAGGACTAGCCGCCAGCTTCTTTGGCGGGCATTACGCCTATCCGCTGGCGATCGTCGTCGGCATTGTGGCAGTCGTCATTGCGTTGTTCGTCGGGTTCGGCAAGGAGGCGTATAACGTCGATATGACAGCCAGAACATCGCTTGCCGATTAGGGCCGGACTAATTCTCTGAAGTGTTTACCGGGCGGCGCTTAGATGCCGCCCGGTTTTTTGTGCATCAGGTGATGAAATCGGTAGAAGAAGCTCTACCTCCTTACAATCAGCTATAAGATTGCGGTCGTCGGCTTGGCCGATTGTAAAGATTCAGCATCAAGAGCCACTCAGACCGGCAAGATCGCCCCTGGATTTGGCCGGTTTGCCTCAAAAAAACGGTGCAGAGTGCTCGTTGCCGGCAAAAATCACTTCTTAGCTTAAATTGTCGTCTGCGTATGAATACAGGGATCAACTCATTGGCGCATATCAAGCGACAAAACCCTTGATGAACCGCCAATAACGCAGGATTGATTGATTGTTGTGGACGCCATTCATTCGTCGTTTCGAGTCATTCGACGGACCTAGTCTTAGTTAATAAGTTATATACACATCAGTTCGCTTAAAAATAAATCTTGAAATTATTTCCAACAGCGCCATCTTCAGACGTCTACTGGGGTTACGCCTCCCTCACAGTAGAAATCGAGTGGCTGGGTGGTCCTGGAGTTTCAGGAGGAAATGATGACGACGTTGAGCGAGAAGATACTGGACACTGCACCAGAACTTGAATTGGTGTCGAAGATTGTCGCTGCTTATGTCGGCCGTAACGAATTGTCGCCCGAAGAGTTGCCGCATGTGATTCAGGTTGTGTATTCGGCCTTGATGTCTGGCGGCGCTCCGAAATCCGCTGTCGAACCAACACGCCCGGAACCGGCCGTGGCGCCGAGCCGTTCGGTCAAGCCCGACTACATTATCTGTCTTGAGGACGGCAAACGCCTGAAGATGCTGAAACGGCATCTGCGCACTTCGTTCAACATGACGCCCGATGAATATCGTGCGCGCTGGGGGCTCGCCCGCAACTATCCGATGGTTGCGCCGAACTACTCCGAACGCCGCTCGACGCTGGCAAAGGAAATCGGTCTCGGTCGCAAGGCCGGTAAGGCTACGACCCCGAAAGGCGGTCGTTCGCGGTCGCGCACCGCAACCTAGGTTAAGCGGATCGACGGATACTGCGTTCGCATCACTTCGAATGCAGTATCTGAGGCGCCCTGTTGACGAATCGCCCGTTCATGAATTGCCGGGCACCAGAATATTATCCAGAATCGCTTCCAGCCGTTCGCGATAGCGTGCCCAAGTGAAATCCTCAGCGCGCGCACGCGCAGCGCGAGCCATGTCTTGGCGTAAGCCTGCATCATCGCGCAGAGTCAGAATTTGTGCGGCCAGGGCGTCGACATCGCGGATCGGCACGATCGCCCCCTCAATTCCGTTACGCACGACTGACCCGGCATTCTCTGTGGTGATGACCGGCAACCCACAAGCCAACGCCTCGTAGATCGCCAGGGCCGAGCCTTCATGCAAGGACGGGTAGACAAAGGCGTCCGCACCCTGGAACAGCGCGATCACCTCATGATGCGGCACGTTGCGGACATGGCGATAGAGGCCGTCATAGGCGACGAGACCCTTACCCGCGCCAACAATACCGCCGACCAGCACCAGTTCGATACTGGGATCGCCGATCTGCTTCACCGCCTCCAGCAGATAGGATAAGCCCTTGCGCTGGCTGATCTGACCAACATAGAGCAGCCGGAACCGCCCTTTAGGACGGGATGTGGCGGCCGGGCGGAACCGCTCCGTATTCACGCCATAAGGCAGCCAGTGAATGCGGTGCTCGGGCGTGCCGATCTGGATCAAGGTATTGCGCACGTAGTCGGACGAGGCGACGACGTGATCGGCCTCGAGCGCCTCCGACCGGCATTGTTCGATCAACCATGCTGGCGCATCCGCGTGCAGCGAATCCGCCCATGCCGGCTGCAATACGGCTTCCTCGCGCAGAATCCGCTCGCCGATCGCCAGATGGCCGATCATCTGATGCAGCAGTGAGATTGTGCCGCTGCTCTTGGCCGCCCGTATCGTGGCCAGCGCGCTGGTATCTTGGCCAATTACCAGGTCTGGCGGGTGCAGGCGGAGCGAGGCTGCGACGCTCTTGTCGAACCGCCGGTTCCGCCAGTGCATGATTTTCGCCACACGCTCTGGTTCCTTTGGCCAACTCCGCGCCGCCGCGACATAGGCGAGCTCAAGCTGGGCATGCTGGTGGACGCCGCGGCTCTGGATCGCTGGAAAATGCCGGCGCCTCACTTCACGGTCGACGCGCGCGCGAAGCTTTTTCGGCAGTGCGGCGATGATCCGGGCAAGCAGTCCTTTCGCCGTGTAATAGAACCCGGTCTCAAACCGCGCGCGAAATCCCAGCGCCTGTATCGCCGCGAACAGTTCATAGACTGATCCAGCGGCACCCGGATGGGCCAGCCAGACGGAGATGCGGCTGCGATCCGTCACCGGTTATGCCGCCGCCGGGACCACGCCACTGCGGTACGCACGATCGTGTCGATATCGGAATGAATCGGCTGCCATTCGAGCAGGGTTTTCGCGCGCGTCGGGTCGGCGAAGAGTGCGGGCGGATCGCCCGGGCGGCGTGGCGCTTCGCTATAGGGTACCTCGGCGCCGGTGCCGCGCTCCACCGCCGCGATGATCTCGCGCACCGATAGCCCCGTTCCGGTGCCAAGATTAAGCGCCACCGTCGCGCCGCCGCGTTCCAGATAGTCGAGCGCGCGCACATGGGCGTCGGCCAGGTCGGTGACATGGATGTAGTCGCGGATGCAGGTGCCGTCCGGCGTCGGGTAATCGGCGCCGAATAGCTGCAGAGCCGGACCCTTACCTAAGGCAGCGTCAATCGCGAGCGGAATCAGATGCGTCTCCGGCATATGGTTCTCGCCAATCAATCCCTCATCATCGGCGCCGGCGGCGTTGAAATAGCGCAACGCTGCGGCGCTCAGCCCGTAGGCGCTGGAGAAGTCCTCAATCATCCGCTCGACCATCAGCTTTGATGCGCCATAGGGGCTGATCGGTTGCCGCTTTTCCGTCTCGGGAATCGGCACCGAATCGGGCACGCCGTAGACCGCACAGGTGCTGGAGAAGACTAGATGCCGCACGCGATGATCGCGCATCGCTTCAAGCAAGCTCAGCGAGCCCATTACGTTGTTGCGGTAATAAAGCCCCGGATTGGTGACCGATTCGCCGACATAGGCGAAGGCGGCGAAATGCATGACGGCAACCGGCTGCCAGCGGGCGATCACGTCATCGAGAAAATGCCGGTCGGCGATATCGCCCAGCTCCAGCGGCCCGAACTGCACCGCCTCAGGAAAGCCGCGCTCCAGCGTGTCGACCGTGACCGGCGTGTACCCGGACGCCGCCAGCGCCTTGGCTGCATGACTGCCGACATAGCCGGCACCGCCGGTGACGAGGACAGGCTTTGTCATCAGCGCTGCCTGCGGATCGCCGACAGAGCGTTGCGCAAGCCCATCAGATCCTCCTCAAAGCTCCAGCGGTCGATGATCTTCAAACTGCGTTGTCCCATCGCGTGGCAGCGTTCCGGGTCACGCAGGATCGAGCGCAGGCAGATACTCAACGCATCGACGTCGCCGACCGGATAGACAAACCCGTTCTGGCCAGCATGTACCAGATCAGCACCAGCTCCAACGCGATCATTGACGATGACCGCGCGGCCGGAATTCATCGCCTCATTGACCACCAGCCCCCAGGATTCGCGTTCCGACGGCAGCACGAAGATATCCGACAGATCATAGAGCTGGGCCAATTGCGCCTGCGATTGGAAACCCAGCATGCGAATATTGCTCGCACCCTCGGCAGCGATGCGCTGCGCCAGTGCCGATTTCAAGGGCCCGTCGCCGGCAAGCAGCAGATAGGGCTGGCGAACGCCGGGTTCGGCGTGGATTTTCAGGAAGGCGTCGACCAGATCAAAGGGGCGCTTCCGGTCGATCAGCTTGGCCGCGAAGAGAATGACCGGGCGATCGGGCTTGAGGCCCAATTTGGCGCGCAAAATCTCGCGCTCTGGTGCTGCCTTGGCTGCCTGTTCCTGAAAGAACCGGTTGTCGACCGCATAGGGCGTCAGGAAGATCTTCTCGGGCTTGATGCCGAAGGCCTGATAATATTCGCGATTAAGCGTACCGATCGCGAGATAGCCGTCGACGAAGCGGTCGAGCGTGCGGAAAAAGCTGCGTTTCAGCATCTGCTTGGTGGCGGAGCGGTGGGCCGAGATATTGGTCGCTTCGTCTCGGATCAACACCTTGAGGCCGAGCCGCTTGGCCGTCAGGATCGCACGCCAGTGAGAGGCGCGGTTATAGCCATGCACCCACAGCACGTCGAACCGCCCGGCCAACACCGACGCCATCCCATAGTTGAACGGTCGCCAGAAACTGGGACTCTCACCCGGTTTTAACGCACCGAAAATGGTTGGCAGGAAGGTGTGCTGATAGCCCTCCACCAGCGGCACGTCCCATTCGATCGTCCGGTTGAAGCCCGGATCGACGAAGCTGTGCAGGGAGAAGTCGCTGCCGAAAAACACTTTCAGCTCGATATCGGGATCGGCCGCCAGCCGGCGCAAGAGCGGCGCCTGGTACTGAATCGGGTGGGTCACCAGATACGCGATCCGCGTCTTTGCCATCAGCCGCGTACCAACGGATCCAGGATCATCGAGTGAATGCGTTGCTCGAACGCGACCTGTCCGAAGCGATCGAGGCCCGGCGGCACGACGCCCAGCGGCCGGCCTAGCGCGTCTTCGATCCCGGCAATCAGGCTTGCCTGGTCGCGCGGATTGACCACGACGCCCAATTCGCCATCCGCCACGGCTTCGGCGGAGGCGTCCTGGTTTGAGGCGATTGACGGGACGCCGCAGGCCATTGCCTCAATCAGCACGATGCCGAACCCTTCGCCCCAGCCGGCCAGCAGGAAGCAATCGGCCAAGCGGTAATGATCGACCTTTTCCGCCTCATCGACATAACCGGTGAACACGACCTTGTCGGCAATGCCGAGATCCCTTGCTTTCTGCTCGAGCCGCGCCCGGTCGGTACCGTCGCCACAGATCATATAGGCAAGGTCGGGGTGTCGTTTTAGGAGGCTTGGCATTGCCTCCATGACTTCGTCGAAACCTTTATAGCGTTCGCGCTCATCGAGCCGCGCCATGCCCATCAGCACGCGCTTGCCGGCAAGGCCGTAGCGCGCAAGCAGCGCAGGCGACTTCGCACCCGGTGTAAAGCGCGTCAGATCGACCGCATTGGGCACCACCAGCCCTCGCTCGCTTGCCACGGGCGCCCAGTCGAGGAAACGGTCCTTGGTGTATTGGCTGACCGCCAGAAACCAGTCGAGCCGCTTCAATCCAGCCTCCGTCGCCTCGCCGCCATATTTCTCCCACGCATCGACGCCATGCAGGATCAGGCCGAGCGGGGCAGGCGCGCGCAGGCGCAGCAGCGACATCAACGGCACCAGCCGCAAATGTCCGCAGATGACGAGGTCGTACCAGCCGGGCGTCGCCAGCACGCGCAGTTGCTGGGCGAGGAAGGCCGCCTTGCCGTGCGAGGCGCCCACCCGGTAGTCGAGCTTCGCCGGCAAGGGGCCGACCGGCTCGACGATGACCCTCGGCAAGGCCACCACTTCGGTCACGGCCGGGTGGCTGCACAGCGCGCCCAAGAGATCGCGATTGAACTTGGCGATACCGCCGCGTCCGCCAAACGCGTCGTGAAGAAAAACCAGGATACGCATGAGCCGTCGACGAT
>CAIZEE010000403.1 GCA_903931835.1 uncultured Elstera sp. | reverse complement strand
TCAGATGGGTCTTGCCGAGGCCGACGCCGCCATACAGGAACAGCGGGTTGAACGGCAGGTTGGTAGATTCTGCAACCCGGCGCGCGGCGGCGAAGGCGAGTTCGTTGGGCTTGCCGATAACGAAATTCTCGAAAGTGAGGCGTGGGTCGAGCGGGGCCGAAATCGGCGTGCCGTTCAGAATGCCATCCTGGTCGGGAATGGATCCTAGACGCGGGCGCGGCGTCGCTTGAGCCAACAGATTAGGCGCGGGGCCGCTCGGCGCCGGCGTTTCCGCTGCGGCATCACTCTCGGAAGGTGATTGAGCGGCGGCCTGGAACTGGGCGACAACGATCTCGACAGAGCGGATGCCGGGGTCTTCGCCGGTCCACAGATTGCGCAGCCGATCGGCATAATGCGTCATGACCCAGTCGCGCATGAAGCGCGTCGGCAGGGCCATCTTGACGGCACCGTCGCGTACACCCGCCAGTTGCAAGGGGTTAAGCCAGCTTCGGAACGCAGCTTCGCCGACTTCGTCGCGCAAGCGGCCCCGGACCCGGGCCCATTGGGCGCCCAATACGACGTCGGAGCTGATTTGTTCCATGTCCCTAGTTCCCAAAACGCACCACCTGCTCCGCAAACAATCCTTCGAGGTTAAGCAGGCATCACTTTATTTTGAATGAATCTCAGCCCGGCAGGACAGGGTGAAATGATATAAGCCTTGATACATAGCGTGAACGTTACTATGCAACACCATGACCCTCAACTACTTAGAAAGGACTATAGACGGGCAGAAAATATACTGTCGCAGCGGAAACTGTTCCAGCAATTCACTACCAGACGATCGGAAATGATATCTATTATCAGCGGTGAGCCCCGACTGATATTTGACTGTAGCTTCTCCCGGCCGGCCTTGGCAACGTGATCGAAAGGCGAACATCAAAGAATCTTACAATGCCGAGACACCCATTTTCGTCCGACCTCAGGCTTCGTGCGGGGTTTGCCCTGGACCCGCGTATTACCAACAGACCACCTACCGGTCGGTCTGGCTAGAGGAGTAGAAAATGAAGAAACGCGTAGTGATGATGGCGCTTGGATTGACCGGCCTGCTGGCGCTGGGTGCTGTTGCTGAAGGCACGATCGACGATGCCCTGGCGCAAGCAGCGCCGCCGCCCTCGGGCGGTCCGCAGTATGGTCATGGCGGTGCTGAGCATGACATGCATCATGACTGGTCACCCAGCAAACATATCGAAGGCCGGATCGCTTATCTGCGTGCGGAGCTGAAGATCACGCCAGCCCAGGCGCCGCTCTTCGACGCCCTCGCGGCGAAGATGCGCGCCGATGCGAAGGCGATGGACGATAAATTCGCAAAGATGCATGCCGAGCACGAAAAGGGCGCGCCGCATGAGCATATGAATCTGATCGACGGCATGCAGAGCCATATCGCGATGGAACAGGCGCATATCCAGCATGCTAACGAGACGCTGGCCCTGCTGAAGCCGCTTTATGCGAGCTTCACCGACGAGCAGAAGAAGACCGCAGATGAGTTGTTCGCGCATCATCACGGCCATCACGGCCGTATGTAAGGGCCGCGCCGCCATCCGGTGAGGCATCGGATGGCGGCGATTTCTATCCGCCGCTTCGAACCAGGTAGAGGATCGAGGCCGCGATATCACCGACGATGAGAATCAGCAGTGGGACGGCAGCGATCATGAAACCGAGGCTGCGCTTGCTGGCGGCCTTTGCATAACCCACCGCGTAGATCACTCTGCCAATCAGCCAGATGAAGCCCAGAATGGCGGCGACCAGCCCGCCATTCATTGTCGCAAACAGCCACAAGGCCGGGATGAATGGCACCAGACTTTCCAGCGTGTTCTGCTGGATACGGACCGCCCGTTCGAAATCGGGATGTCCGGTCATCGCGGGTGCGGGGATGCCGCATCGCCCGCGGACCTTTCCGCAATACCAGATCGTCACGATATAAAGCAGCAGCGACAGGCCTATGATCAGATAGGTCCAAACGATCATCAAACGATCCTTTTCAATGTCATAACAGAGCGCGCAGCAGGCTCCACAGTATGATCGCAATCACCCCGGTCGCGATACTGCGCAAAACGGTTTGACGCCGGCCCATCGCCGCCGCCAAGGCCTCAACCGTTTCGGGATCGAGACGCACCTCATTCGGGTTCCGATCGAATTCTGCGGCCCTGGCGAGGAGCTGTGGCAGGCGTTCCAGGCCGTGAGCGATCGCTTCGGTGGCGTCGATGAGCTTTGCCTCCGGCCCCCGGTTGCGGCGCATCCACTCCTCGATCAAGGGCTGCGCCAGCTCCCACATGTTCACGCTCGGATCGAGGCTGCGGCCGACCCCCTCGGCGACCACCATGGTCTTTTGCAGCAGCAGTAATTGCGGCTGCGTCTCCATCTGAAAGTTCTCGGTGACTTCAAAGAGCTGCGCCAGCAGCCGGCCGATGCTGATCTCGACCAAGGGTTTGCTAAGCAGGGGCTCGCCGATCGACCGGCAGGCCTGAGTGAACAGGGCGAGGGATTGCGTGCGCGGGACATAGCCTGCTTCAAAATGAATGCGCGCTACGCGTTCGTAATCGCCGGTGAGGAAGCCCAACAGCATGTCAGCCAGATAATACCGGGTTGGCTTGTCGAGCCGCCCCATAATGCCGAAATCGACCGCGATCAAAGCGCCATCCGCACCGACGAACAAATTGCCCGGATGCAGGTCGGCGTGAAAGAACCCGTCGCGGAAGACTTGATTGAAGAACGACTCCGCTGCGTTGCGCAGAATCAGGCGGATGTCCAGGCCGGCTTGCTCGACCGCCGCCAGATCGTCGATGCGAATGCCGGTGACCCGCTCCTGAGTCAGCACCCGCTTGGCGGTGCGGGTCCAGTCGATCGCCGGTACGCGGAACCCGACATCGCCGGCGAAATTTTCGGCCAGTTCCGATGCCGCGGCGGCCTCAAAGCGCAAATCCATCTCCATCATCACGCCTTCGGCGATGGTGCGGGCGACCGCCTTGGGTTTGAGACGGCGCAAATCGGGACGCCAGCGTTCGGCCAAGTCGGCCATGCTGGCGAAGAGTTCGAGATCGCGCGCGAATAACTCGGCGATGCCGGGGCGCAGCACCTTGACCGCCACTTTGCGGCCATCGGGCGTCACCGCGAAATGGACCTGGGCGATGGAGGCGGCGGCGATTGGCTCATCGTCGAATTCGGCGAATATCTCGGCGATCGGATGCTGCAATTCGTCTTCGATAACCGCCCGTGCCGCAGCGGCCGAGACTGGGGGGACACGGTCCTGCAATCCGCTGAGATCTGCGGATAGTTCGTCCCCGATCAGATCGGGCCTTGTCGCCAGCGCCTGGCCGATTTTGATGAAGCTCGGCCCCAGTTCCTGTGCGGCCAGGTTCCAGCGCTCGCCAAAGCGCAGGGGCGCGTTGCTGCGCGCCCGGACACGCCGGCTCAACGGATCGATCACAAACGCTACGGGGGCGAGCCAAGCGGGGCGGCCGAGCAAATCAAGGACGGGGGCGACGAGATCATAGCGCAACAGAACGCGTGTGATCTCGATCACCCGCGCGGCGTTGCGGACCCAGCGAGGACGCACTTACAAGCGCCAGGCTTCGTGGATGGCGGCAATACCGCCGCTCAAATTGCGATAGCGCGCCCGGCTCATGCCGGCCTGTTGCATGCGGTCGACCAGTTCCTGCTGCGGCGGAAACCGGCGGATGCTTTCGACCAGATATTGATATGAGTCGCGATCGCCCGCGACCCGCTGACCGATCATCGGAATGACGCGCGACCAGCCCTGATACAGCAGATCGACAGCGGGTATGACCACCCGACTGAATTCCAGGCAAAGGAACCGTCCGCCAGGCTTCAGCACTCGCCGGGCTTCGGCCAATGCAGCGTCGATATCGGTGACGTTGCGCAGGCCGAAGGCGATTGTATAGGCATCGACCGATCGGTCTTCGACAGGGAGTTTTTCGGCGTCGGCGGCGAGATAAGTCAAATCCCCCCAGGAGCCGCTGTCGATCGCACGGTCACGGCCGACCCGCAGCATGCTTTGGTTGATATCAGCCAGGATGACACGCGCACCCGGTGCGCGCGCCAGAATGCGCTGTGCGATGTCGCCGGTACCGCCCGCGACATCCAACACGGTCATGTCGCTACGCGGCGCCAGCCGGTCGATGAAAGCGGCCTTCCACAGGCGATGGACGCCGCCGCTCATCAGATCATTCATCAGGTCATAGCGATCGGCCACGCTGTCGAAGACGGCACGGACCATCGGCTTTTTTGCGTCAACCGGGACGGCGGTATCGCCAAACCAGGCAGTTTCGAGCGGGCTCGCAGAGTTCGTCGTGTTCATCATGGGGCGACCTTAGCCGATGGGCGTAGGCGATGCCAATGGCGCGACAAGAAGGTGGCACCGCGACCGCCGCCGCATTAGGGTGGCGGCTCGATGCCGGAATTGCCAGAAGTTGAGACCGTTTGCCGGGGACTGCGCGTCCCGCTCGTGGGGAAAATCCTGACGAGCGTGGAGGCGCGGCGCGCTGATCTGCGCGGACCATTGCCGGTGGATATGGCTGAGCGCCTGACAGGGCGGCGCGTCCGGTCGGTAGAACGGCGCGCTAAGTACATTCTCATCACGCTTGATGATGGCGCCGTACTGATTGCGCATCTCGGCATGTCGGGGCGCTTTACCATCACCCAGGGGCGGCCCAATCGCCTCGAGGCGCATGACCATGTTCTGTTTGAGACGGAGGACGGCGCCTTCCTGCGCTACAATGATGCGCGCCGCTTTGGTTCGATGACGCTAAGCACAGTCGATCAATTGGCCGATCATCCTCTTCTGCGCGATATCGGCCCCGAGCCGCTCGATGATGCCTTTGATGGTTCTGTGCTGGCGGCGGCGCTTCACGGACGCATGACGCCGATCAAGGCGGCACTCCTCGACCAGAAAACCGTTGCCGGCGTTGGTAACATCTATGCGAGCGAAGCGTTGTTTCAGGCGCGGCTATCGCCCAGGCGATTGGCCGCGACGGTTACCGGGGTCAGGGCCGGTCGATTGGTGGCGTCGATCAAGCAGGTGCTCCACCGGGCGATCGCGGCTGGCGGTTCGACCTTGCGCGACCATGTGCAGCCTTCGGGGGAGCTTGGCTATTTTCAGCATGAATGGGCGGTTTATGGCCGCGAGGGCCAGCCTTGCCCCGGATGCGATTGCGGTTCGGGCATTCAGCGTATGGTGCAATCGAACCGGTCGACCTTCTACTGCCCCAAACGACAACGGTGACAGGATGATCAGATCTCTGCTCGTATTGGTTTTTCTAAGTTTGGCGACGGCGGCCTTCGCGGCCGATGGGTTTGTTGCGGGCATCGGCGATCTGCCTCTGATGACCGGGCTCAGCCCCGTTGATGCGGGCCATGTCGATTTCGACAGCCCCGGCGGGCGCATCGTCATCAGCTACGCCAAGGGCAATTTCGACGCGGCCCAGGTGACGGAGTTCTACGCCGTTACACTACCCCAGCTCGGTTGGACCAGAACGGGCGACACGTCGTTCAGGCGCGAAGCTGAAATCCTGCATCTCGATTATGATGCGACGCCGCCGTCACTGACCGTGCGTTTTTCCCTGACACCGCTGCAGCGTTAGAGGAGCGATACCATGAGTTTTGAGACCATTCTCACCGAAGTCAGAGGCGCTGTCGGCCTTATCACGCTCAATCGGCCAAAAGCGCTGAACGCGTTGAATCAACAGTTGACCAGTGAATTGGCGGCTGCTCTCGACGGTTTTGAGGAAGACCCGGCCATCGGCGCCATCGTGCTGACTGGCAGCGAGCGCGCCTTTGCCGCTGGCGCTGATATCAAAGAGATGAAGGACAAAAGCTTCGTTCAGGCCTATAGCGAGAACTTCATCAATCCCAGGGGGTGGGAACGGGTGACGCTCTGCCGCAAGCCCGTGATCGCCGCAGTGGCGGGGTTTGCGCTGGGCGGGGGCTGCGAGCTTGCCATGATGTGCGATTTCATCGTCGCCGCCGATACGGCCAAGTTTGGCCAGCCGGAAATTACCATCGGCACCATCCCGGGGGCTGGCGGGTCGCAGCGTCTGACGCGGCTGGTCGGCAAGTCAAAGGCGATGGACATGGTCCTGACCGGCCGGATGATGGATGCGGCGGAGGCGGAGCGAGCCGGGCTGGTCAGCCGTATCTTCCCGGCGGCGGAACTGGTGGATGAGGCGGTCAAGATCGCAGAGAAGATGGCCCAGCTCTCGCGGCCTATCGTCATGCTCGCAAAGGAAGCGGTCAATGCCGCCCTAGAGACATCGTTGGCCGAGGGACTGAAGTTCGAACGCCGCCTGTTCTATGCCACCTTTGCTACTGAGGATCAGAAGGAAGGCATGGCCGCCTTTGCCGAAAAGCGGTCGCCCAATTTCAAGAACGCTTGAGCACCAGAACGCCTAAGCGAAGGTCCGCAACAGCAATTCTAGGAACCGATCTCCATCGGCGCCAAACGCAACGTCGCAATCGGGCAGCAGGCCGGGCCGCCGATCGCAATTGATCACGGTCCGGCCGATCGTCAGCTCGCCTTTGGTTTCGACATCGACATGGGCGCGGGTGGTTGTGATAATCGATGGCTCGACCAGAAACGCGACGCAAAGCGCGTCGTGGACCGGGGCTGTGCCCGGCTGCATCGTTCCCAACTGATCGCAAAAGGCTATGCAGCGCCGGATAAAGCGGGATGCCGCCGCTCCGGCGGGTGTCCCCAGCGCCTCTAGTCTTGCGCAAGAGGCGTTCGACACCACGGCTTGGTGGGTCGCATCCAGCGGGACCAGCGTCAGTTTCTCAAAGCCTGCATGGAAGACGACCCGGGCCGCTTCCGGATCGCACCAGATATTGAACTCGGCCGATGGCGTGATGTTGCCGATTGCGTGACCGCCGCCCATAATCACGATTTCGGGTATGCGCTTTACTAATCCGGGATCTCGGGTCAGCGCATGGGCGATATTGGTCAGCGGTGCGACCGCGACCAGCGTGACCTCGTCGGTGGCGGCACGGTAGGTTTCGATCAGGAAGTCGACAGCGTCCATGTCCGCCTTCGCCCGCTTTGAATCGGTCACGGGCAGAACCTCACCGTGCAGCTTGCCGGCGCTGTCGCGAACCGCACTCGCCACCGGGAAATCATCGCGTGCGAAGGGATGGCTCGCGCCCTCATACACCTCGATATCCTGTCGCCCGATATGATCGAGCACGCGCAATGTGTTGGCGGTACAATAGGGGACGGGCAGATTACCGTTCACGGTGGTGCAGGCGACAAGGTCCAGTGCCGGATGCAATGCTGCCAGCATAATCGCCACGGCATCGTCGGCGCCGGTATCAACATCCAGGATCAGCTTGCACGTCATGGCCGGTAACGCCATTCTCCGACCTGAATTGCGTGCATAGCTCGAATGTTGTCCTTTGGTTGACGGCGCGTGCGAGTGGGAGTATAAGCCCGCTTCCCGTTAATTCGCTACCTGAGTTCGAGAGTTCATGGCGCATCATCAATCCGCGAAAAAGCGTATTCGGCAGACCCTGAAGCGCACCGAGATCAATAAGGCGCGAGTCAGCCGTCTGCGTACATTCGTGAAGAAGGTCGAGACCGCGATCGAGAAGGGCGACAAGACCGCCGCCGAAGCCGCGTTCATCGACGCGCAGCCGGAACTGCATCGCGGCGTCGCCAAGGGCTATCTCCACCGCAACACCGCCGGGCGTAAGCTGTCGCGGCTGTCAGCCCGTATCAAGCAGCTGGAGACAAACAGCTAGTCTGCAGCCAAGCTGGCGCAGAATTGAAAGCCGACCGGCATACGGTCGGCTTCTTCGTTTGTGGGGTTAAATTGAGCGGAGCGGCAATGCCGACCCGCACGCCGCCGCCGCTAGAATTTGGCGCGGTTGGCCGGCATCGGCGCGGGGTTCTTCTCGTTCGGCTTTGCCTTCGTGCCTTCGGGCGGTACCACCGGCGTACCGGTAAACTCCACTATTTCCATCACCCGCATCGTATCGCGGCGGAAATCTTCACCGGCACCGGCCGCAACCGCCTTTGGCAGATAATCGCGAACGGTCTTGAGAAGAGCGAATTTCTTCTTGTCGTCATGAGTCTGGGCGGCGCGTCTGGCGAGATTCAAGGTCGCATCAATGTATTTGCGATAGCCCAGAAGCTCGATGTCGCGCAGCTGCCCTTGAATGCCAAGGACGAAATCACGGGGCAGTTTCGGGTTCTTGATGGCTTCCCGGAGGCTGGATGTCGACCGTTCCATTCGGTTCACATCCGCCGCATGAGCCGCCTCCATACCGGTTTTGAACAACACATCGGTGCGGCGGCGGGTCGAGGCGACCAGCTGCTCCATCTCCTTAAGTTGATCGGTCCCGCGCGACATTTTTACTCTCCACGTTCCCCCAGGCTTGCGGCATCCGATTCTTCGCAGGGCCAGTTAGCCTTAGCCTTAATGGGCTGCTGGGACCCGAACACTGCCCTCTGGCATCGACTTAGTTTAGACAATTTGTCTTAAACCCGAGGGCTCATCTCATGATGTGCAAGCATAACCTGCTGTAATCATAGCACCGATATAATGGCGGTGGGCAGTATAAAATATTTGGGCGGTTTTTTCGCTGTTACAACCGGGTGTTTTTGAGTGCGATCCCCTATCGAAAATCACGCCGATTTGACACGGCGCCAGATGAGAATTGCGAGCAGGATGACAAGCATCACAGCCGGTATTCCGGCCGCGAGCGGCGCGACAAAGGCAAAGCCGGGTGCCGGGGTGGTGAATCCCAGATAGATCGAGAGGCCAGTCAGCCAGAAGGCTGACAACATGACCCATGAAATGATTAGTCTGGCGCGCAGCTGCGCTTCATCCAACACTTGGTCGCCCCTTTTTTAACTTGGGCCACGGAGTCCCGCACCTTGGGCACTCGGGTTTCCGGCTCTCCGGGCGGTCAATCTTGCCCGCGACATTCATACCTTATCATTCAGCTAAAAAAACGTCATTATCGGACGCTACTGTCAAAGTACGGGAAGGGTTACAGCATGAGCGGGTCTGATGATCGGGGTGGTCTGCCGGCGACGCAGGGCGACGTTGATATCGACGCGCTGTTCGATGGCGGACCCGGCGGCATTAAGGGCAGTGTTCAGCAGGAAATTGTAAACCGCATCCGCAAGATGGTAGACAAGGACCCGCAGGCTTTCGTGAGGGGTCTCCGTGGATTGTTGCATCAGGGCCACCCGGACGATTAGGGCCCCGGGTGCTGCCAGGGGTACAGCCTGCGTGCCAATCGAGCGGCACTTGAATTTCGAGGCTTTTTAACCAACCATCGAGTGAATAGTTGGTCGGGCCAGGGGGGGAATATGGCGAAAGAAAAATTTCGGCTGATCACGCGTAGCGACTTCGACGGGCTAGCTTGTGCCGTTTTGTTGAAGGAGCTGGAGCTGATCGACGAGATCGTGTTCGTGCATCCAAAGGACATGCAGGACGGCAAGATTCCCGTCACCGATCGGGATATCACGACCAACCTGCCCTATGTCGAGGGCGTGCATCTGGCGTTCGACCACCATTTGAGCGAGACGCTGCGCGTCGGCCAGCGCGACAACCACATTATCGATCCCGATGCGCCGTCGGCAGCGCGCGTGATCTACAATCATTACGGCGGCAAGCTGCGCTTCCTCACCATTCCCGATGACATGATCCTGGCCTGTGATCAGGGCGATTCGGCGCAATACGACATGGACGATGTGCTCCAGCCCAAGGGTTGGACACTCCTCAACTTCATCATGGATGCGCGCACGGGCCTCGGCCGTTTCCGCCAGTTCCGCGTGTCGAACTATCAGTTGATGATGAGCCTGATCGACTATTGCCGCGAGAAACCGATCGACAAAATCCTGGAGCTGCCTGACGTCAAGGAACGCGTCGATCTGTTCCTGGAGCACACTGAGAAGGCAAAGCAGCAGATCCGGCGTTGCGCCAAGATCGAAGGCCATGTCGTCACCCTCGATCTGCTGAACGAGGATCCGATCTATGCGTGCAACCGCTTCATGGTCTATGCGCTGTTCCCTGATTGCAGCGTCTCGATCCATGAGCTGTGGGGCGTGCAGCGTCAGAACGTCGTCTTCGCCGTCGGCAAATCGATCTTCAAGCGTACCTCGAAGACCCAGATCGGCCCGTTGATGCTGCAATATGGCGGCGGTGGTCACAGTGCCGCCGGCACGTGTCAGGTGCCCAAGGACGACGCGCCGCGCGTCCTGGCCGAGCTGGTCGCGAAGATCCGCTCGGACGGCTAAAACGGATACCACTTCTGTCGGGGCGACGAATGCCGGATTGCATATTATACCTGAAAGGGTATAGTATGCGCCGTGCCTTTTATTGAAAAGCCGCTCTTCTGGATCGGCAGCAGCAAAAAAAGACCTGCTCGCCGTTCCCAGCGATGTGGTGCGTTTCTTCGGCCATGCCCTGGATTTTGCGCAACATGGTGATCGGCATGATTCGGCCAAAGTTCTGAAGGGCTTTGGCGGCGGCGTTCTTGAGGTCGTCGAAAGTGATATCGGCGGCACATATCGCGCCGTCTACACCGTGAAATTTGAAGCAGCGGTGTTTGTCCGCCATTGCTTCCCGAAGAAAAGCAAAAGCGGCATCGCCACCTCTAAGAAGGACATGGATGTAGTTCGTGCGCGGCTGAAGGCGGCCGAAGCACTGGCGAAGGAGATGCAGGATGACAAATCAAATGATTGACGGCATCGAGGTCGAAGCTGGCTCCGGGAACGTCTTTGCCGATCTCGGCTTGGCGGATGCAGACAAGCTGAAAATCAAGTCCGGGTTAGTGATCGAGATCACCCGCGCGCTGCGCAGGCTTGATCTGACGCAACAGGAAGCCGGCCGCCGCATGGGCATTCCTCAGCCCAAAGTGTCGGGCATGCTGCGAGGCGATTTTACCAATCTGTCCGAGCACAAGCTGATGGAGTGCTTGAACCGCCTTGGCTATGACATCGAGATCAAAGTAAAGCGCGCCGCCGAGCCAGTTGGACAACTGACTCTGGCGGTCGCTCAAGTCAGCCCTTAAGACGTGAGTTTGTCGAGTTCGCGGGTCAGCGACTCGCCCATCGTGCTGGTCGAAACGCGCGCGGTGTTTGCTTGCAGGATGTCGGCAGTCCGCAGGCCTGAGGACAGCACGTTCTTCACCGCCGTCTCGATCAGATCGGCGTCTTCCGCCATATCGAACGAGTAGCGCAGCATCATCGCAAAGCTCAGAACCATCGCCAGTGGATTGGCGATGTCACGCCCGGCAATGTCAGGGGCGCTGCCATGGACGGGCTCGTAGAGAGCCTTGCGCTTGCCATTCTTGTCGTCCGCACCGAGCGAGGCCGAGGGCAGCATGCCGAGCGATCCCGTCAGCATCGCGGCGCAATCGGACAGGATGTCGCCGAACAGGTTGTCGGTGACGACGACGTCGAACTGCTTGGGCGTGCGGACCAGCTGCATGGCGCAGTTATCGGCATACATATGGGCAAGCTCGATATTGGGATATTCGGCATCGTGCAGCGCCTGAATCGTCTCGCGCCACAGCAGGCCCGATTCCATGACATTGGCCTTTTCGACCGAATGCACCTTGCCACGGCGCTTGGCCGCGAGCTCAAAGGCGACGCGGCCGACCCGCTCGATCTCAGGTGTGGTGTAGACCTGCGTATTGACGCCGCGCCTGGTGCCGTCGGGCAGCGTTTCAATGCCGCGCGGCTCGCCGAAATAAACACCGCCGGTCAGTTCGCGGACGATCATCGTGTCGAGGCCGCGCACCAATTCGGGCTTCAGCGATGAGGCATCGACCAGCGCGTCGAAGACGAAGGCCGGGCGCAGGTTGGCGAACAGCGCCATGTCTTTGCGCAGGCGCAGCAGGCCGCGTTCGGGCTTGCGCTCAAACGGCAGATTGTCCCATTGCGGACCACCGACAGCGCCCAGCAGAACCGCGTCTGCCGCCATCGCATCAGCCATAGTCTCGTCGGTCAGCGGAAAGCCATTCGCGTCGATCGACGCACCGCCGACCAGACCGTCTTCCATATCAAAACCGATCGAGCGGCGCTTGGCCAACCAATCGGCGATACGGCGAACCTGACGCATCACTTCGGGGCCGATGCCGTCGCCGGCGAGGACGAGAATTTTCTTCGTGTTACTCATGATCAGTCAACCAGTCCCATTCAACCAAGCGTGATGCCGTTCCACAGCCAGGGCTGGTCCTGGCGATGGCGCGTTTCATAACTATCGATCTGTCCGGCCTTTGCCATGGTAAGGCCGATCTCGTCCAAACCGTGGATCAGGCAATGCTTGTGAAACGCATCGATCTCGAATGACACGGACTGCCCATCGGGGCGGATCACGCGCTGGTTCGGCAAATCGATGGTCAGCCGCGCATTGGCGCCGTTGCGCGCATCCTCCGTCAGCTGGTCAATGATGTCTTGCGGCAGCTTGATCGGCAGGATGCCGTTCTTGAAGCAGTTATTATAGAAGATGTCGGCGAAACTGGGCGCGATGACACAGCGAATGCCGAAATCGAGCAGCGCCCAGGGCGCGTGCTCGCGGCTGGAACCGCAGCCGAAATTCTCACCCGCGACCAGGATTTGCGTGTGGCGATAGGCGGGCTGGTTCAGGATGAAATCGGGCCGTTCGGCGCCGTCCGCCGTGTAGCGCATCTCGTCGAACAGATGCTTGCCGAGGCCGGTGCGCTTGATCGTCTTCAGGAACTGCTTGGGGATCAGCATGTCTGTGTCGATATTGACCATCGGCATGGGGGCCGCGACGCCGGTCAGCTCAGTGAATTTGTCCATGGAAAACGCTCCGCTTAAACCAGCGACGATCGGGATTTGATGACATAGGTGCCGGCCAGCCGGTCGTGCAGCCCGCGCTTGCGCGCGTCGAACGCGACCATGAGATAGCCGATACCGAAACAGAGGGAGGAGAGATATTTGGCGAGGAACCGACCGAGGCTGCGCGAAAGGCTGATCCGGTTGCCTGAGCGGTCGATGACCTTCAGCCCCCAGATCAATTTTCCTGGCGTCGCCTGCCAGGCCGACGCGATCGTCAAGACTTCGTAGATGCCACTGACCAGTGTCCCGACGAGAAAGCGCCGGATCTCCGAGGTCCAATCAAATTCAGCCGGCTGTTCAAAGCCTGTCAGGATCTGCAAGGCGAACTGGATGACCAGCAAGATCAGAATATCGACACTGGTTGCCCCGAAGCGAAGCCAGAAGCCGCCATAACCCCAAAATCCAGGCGCCTCGAAAACCGGGCTCGGATCGACCTGCTGATAGTCGGAGGGGGCGGAGGGGCTCATCTGCTGCTAGCCGACGAGCTCGCGAACATCGGTCAGGTGACCGGTCACGGCTGCGGCGGCCGCCATCGCCGGGCTGACCAGATGGGTGCGTCCGCCGCGCCCCTGCCGCCCCTCGAAATTGCGGTTGGAGGTCGACGCGCAACGCTCACCCGGCTCCAGCCGATCGGCATTCATGGCGAGGCACATCGAGCAGCCGGGATCACGCCATTCAAAGCCGGCTTCGAGGAAGATCTGATCGAGCCCTTCTTCTTCCGCCTGATGCTTCACCAGGCCCGAGCCGGGCACGACCATGGCCTGAACGGTGGAGGCGACCTTGCGGCCCTTGGCGACGGCGGCGGCTGCGCGCAAATCCTCGATACGGCCATTGGTGCAGGAGCCGATGAACACCTTGTCGACCATCACCTCGGACATCTTGGTGCCCGGCGTCAGGCCCATATAGGCGAGCGACCGCTCCAGCGCGTCGCGCTTGCCGGCATCGCTCTCCAATGCGGGGTCAGGTACCTCGCCGGTCACCGGCAGCACGTCCTGCGGGCTTGTGCCCCAGGTGACTTGGGGGACGAGCGCACTCGCGTCGAGCGTCGCTTCCAGATCGAACACGGCGTCCGGGTCGCTCGGCAGCGTCTTCCAGAAATTCAC
>CAIZEE010000402.1 GCA_903931835.1 uncultured Elstera sp. | reverse complement strand
GTGATCAATAACGTGATCAGCCTGGCCTCGGTGCCGATCATCCTCGACAAGGGTGCCGATTATTACCGCGATTTCGGCATGGGAAGGTCGCGCGGCACGCTGCCGATCCAGTTGACCGGCAATATCAAGCGTGGCGGGCTGATCGAGCTTGCCTTCGGCGTGACCTTGCGCGAGCTGATCTATGAATATGGCGGCGGGACACGGTCGGGACGGCCGGTGCGCGCGGTGCAGGTCGGCGGGCCGCTCGGCGCCTATTGGCCGGAAAGCCTGTTCGATGTGCCGCTCGATTACGAGGAATTCGCCAAGCACAAAGGCATGGTCGGCCATGGCGGTATCGTCGTGTTCGACGATACGGTCGATCTGGCGAAACAGGCCCGTTTCGCGATGGAATTCTGCGCGATCGAATCCTGCGGCAAGTGCACGCCCTGCCGCATCGGCTCGACCCGTGGTGTCGAGACCATCGACAAGATCATCCAAGGTCACGACCGGGCGAAGAACATGGTCGTGATCGACGACCTCTGCACCACCATGCTGGACAGTTCGCTTTGCGCGCTTGGCGGGCTGACACCGTTCCCGGTTTTGAGCGCGATCCGCCATTTCCCCGAAGATTTCGATCGACCCGTCGCGGCCCAGGCGGCCGAATAGGGCAGGAGACAGGCTATGACCCTCATCCATGAAATCGATTACGGCACGCCGCATCGCAAATCCGAAAAAACGGTGACGCTGCTGATCGACGGCAATGAGATCACGGTGCCGGCCGGCACTTCGATCATGAACGCGGCGATGCAGTTGGGGGAGAAAATCCCCAAGCTTTGCGCCACCGACAGCCTGGAAGCCTTCGGCTCCTGCCGCCTCTGCCTGGTTGAGATCGAGGGCCGTCGGGGCTATCCAGCCTCCTGCACCACCCCGGCCGAATCCGGCATGAAGGTGACGACGCAGTCATCCAAACTGGCGCAGCTGCGCAAGGGCGTGATGGAGCTGTATATCTCGGATCATCCGCTTGACTGCCTGACCTGCGCCGCCAATGGCGATTGCGAATTGCAGGATATGGCCGGTGCGGTTGGCCTGCGCGAAGTGCGCTATGGCTATCAGGGCGAGAACCATCTGGGCTCGGCCAAGGACGAGTCGAACCCGTATTTCACCTTCGATCCGTCGAAATGCATCGTCTGTTCGCGCTGCGTGCGGGCTTGCGAGGAAGTTCAGGGCACCTTCGCGCTGACCATTGACGGGCGCGGCTTCGACTCGGTCGTGTCGCCGAGCCAGCATGAGAATTTCTTCGACAGCGAATGCGTGTCTTGCGGCGCCTGCGTGCAGGCCTGCCCGACCGCGACGCTGATGGAAAAGACCGTCATCGAGATGGGTCAGCCGGAACACTCGGTCGTCACCACCTGCGCCTATTGCGGTGTCGGCTGTTCGTTCAAGGCGGAAATGCAGGGCAGCCGCGTCGTCAACATGACGCCCTACAAGGACGGCAAGGCCAATCACGGCCATTCCTGCGTCAAGGGCCGGTTCGCCTGGGGCTATGCGACGCACCGCGAACGCATCCTGAAGCCGATGATCCGGGAACGGATCACCGACCCCTGGCGCGAGGTCGGCTGG
>CAIZEE010000401.1 GCA_903931835.1 uncultured Elstera sp. | reverse complement strand
TCGCAGGGCCTCGCTCCGCCCGTCCAGGCGGTGCGGACCGACTCACTGGAACTCATCTGCAAGACGATCGCGAATTCCGATCTCCTCGCTGTTCTGCCGCCGGACGTGGCGCGCCAGCAGATCATCGACGAGTCGCTGGTCATTCTGGATTGCGACGCGCCCGCCGAGCAGACGGATGTCGGGGTCGTGACCCGAAAGGGCAGTCTGGTGACACAGCAGCGCAAGGAAGTTCTCAGCCGCCTCGAGAAGCTGTTTCCGCGTTGAGCGAAGCGGCGGCCGCGCCTGAGCCGAACGCGGCGACGGAAATCTCGCGGGCCACTTGCCTGACCTGAGGAAGGTAGGTTCCCAGCAGGCGATCATGCTTCACACTGCGAGCAATATACATGAACACGAGCGCCGCCCGCATGCGCTGGCCGTCGAAGATGGGCACGCTCAGCGAGCGCTCGGCGCCGAAATCCGGGCTGATGGCGTAGCCATCGCGCCGCGCCTCGCGGAGATAGGTGTCCAGCAAGGGCCGATTCCGCGCCAATGCCTGCGCCGGGTCGTGGCTCGCCGCCAGGAGCTCGATCATTGTCTCGCGCTCCACGCCATCCAGATGCGCCAGATGCAGGAGTCCGCTGGCGGAGGCCGCCATTGCGATTTCGCTCCCCACATGGCGCTTGTGCAGCCCAAGCGACGTGGCGGAGTCCGTCGTCAGCCGCACCGTCATCCGCTCCCCGGCGGCGACGGCAATGGCCATCGGCCAGCCGATTTCCTCCGTCTTGCGGAACAGGATCGGCCTTGCGACGTCTACCAGCCGATCCTCGGCCGTGAACCCCTCCCCCAGCGCCAGGACCCTCGGGGCCAACGAATACCGCTTGCTGACCGGGTCGCGGGTAATGAACCGCTCGGTTTCCAGCGTCGCGAGAATGCGTTCAGCCGTCGTGCGCGGAAGATCCAGTTCCACGGCCGCCTCGGCGATCGTGATCGTGCGCCGGCGCGCCAGGGCCATGAGCGTCCTCAACCCACGCTTCAGCGACTTGAGCTCCTGATCCGGTTCCATTCCGCCAGTCTAAGCCAAACAAGCAGGCCGTGTGCAATGGAAGAGACAACGTCTGCGCTGAAGGCCGACTGCCATGCGCAGAAGCGAATGGATCGCCATGGGCCGAGCGCTCTAAAGTGCTAACGAGCCAGCAGGTAGACAGATGATTTCTCAAAGAGACGCAATGATTCCGGGCGCGGAAGGACGGCTGTCTGTCCGCAGCAAGGGGATTGGATCGACCCCTCGCATCGTGGTCATGGTCCAGGGCTCCAACCTCTCCGGCCAGACTGGCTATGACTTTCAATTCGCGCCGGACAACAGTTACTCGATGATGGACGCGCTGCTGGCCGAAGGGATCGGCTCGGTGACGTTCTCGCTGCGCGGTTACGGCAAGTCCGACCCGCCGTCCAAGCCCCTGGCGGTGCGCACGCCGGAGGCGGTGGAGGACCTGGCTGCGGTGATGAACTGGCTTCTGGCGCAGGGACAT
>CAIZEE010000400.1 GCA_903931835.1 uncultured Elstera sp. | reverse complement strand
TGCCGATGTCGAAACCGTGCGCCATGTCGATCGGTGTTTGTCCTGCTTATCCTGCATGACCACCTGCCCGTCCGGCGTCAATTACATGCATCTGGTCGATCATGCGCGCCTGCATATCGAGCGTACCTATCGCCGGCCCGCAGGGGACCGCGCGATGCGAAGCCTGCTGGCAATCGTATTGCCCCGGCCGTGGTTGTTCCGGCTGTCGCTGATCGGAACGAAGCTGATCAAGCCGTTCGCGGCGTTCCTGCCGGCACGGCTGAAGGCGATGCTGGCGCTGGCACCGAAACACCTCAAACGCGCTGGAATCAGCGGCCAGGCGGCGAGCTTCAAGGCGGAGGGCGTGCGCAAGCGCCGGGTGGCGCTGCTGACGGGCTGTGCGCAACGCGTGATTGGGCCAGAGATCAACGACGCAACGATCCGGCTGCTGACCCGCCACGGCTGTGAGATTGTAACGCCGCCCGCCGCCCAATGCTGCGGGGCGCTGACCCACCACATGGGCCGCGAGCACGACGCCCTGGCCGCTGCGCGCCGCACCATCGATGCCTGGACCCAGGAGATCGAGGGCGAGGGCCTGGACGCCATCGTCATCAACACCTCGGGCTGCGGCACCACCGTGAAGGATTACGGCTTCATGCTGCGCGACGACCCCGCCTACGCCGCCAAAGCCGCCAAAATCGCCAGCCTGGCGCGCGACGTGACCGAATTGATGGACGAGATCGGCCTAAACCCGATTACCGGTGCCGAAAAACTTACCATCGCCTATCACTCCGCCTGCTCGATGCAGCACGGCCAAAGCATTCGCCGCCAGCCGAAATCGCTGCTCGCGGCCGCCGGGTTCGAGGTGCTCGACATCCCCGAAGGCCATCTCTGCTGCGGCTCCGCCGGCACCTATAATCTGCTGCAACCCGAAATCGCCGGCCAATTGCGCGACCGCAAACTGGCCGCGATCGGCAGCACCGGCGCCAAGATCGTCGCCACCGGCAATATCGGCTGCATCACCCAGCTTGGCTCCGGCGGACTGACGGTGGTGCATACGGTGGAGTTGCTGGACTGGGCGACGGGCGGCGAGAAGCCGCTGGCGATGAGGTAGGCCTGCCGACCTGCGTCCACTGCCCGAGCATCCCGCTAAGCCGCTTCCTCGACCTCTCGCTCGATCTTCGCGCCAAGATCGCGTTGGGCAACCGCTAGATCATACTGGGTCTGCAACGTGATCCAAAAGGCCGGGCCGGTGCCAAAATATCGGCCGAGGCGCAAGGCGGTCTCCGCCGACACGCCGCGTTTTCCGGCCACAATCTCTCCCACCCGGTTCGCCGGAACGCGAAGCTTCAACGCCAAAGCATGCGCGGTTAACCCGCGCGCCGCCATCTCCTCGGCCAGCGTCTCGCCAGCATGCACCGGCGGCAGGGCCAGTCCGGCCGGGTAGCTGAAAACCTCGTCATCAGTTGTGCGGGTCATGAATATGCACCTCATAGGCATCGCCGGAGTCGAAGCGGAAAAGCAGACGCCGGGGACCGTTGATGTCGATTGACCAATACTCCTTCAGGTCGCCCTTGAGCTTATGCAGCCCCAGGCTGTTCAGGCGATCCGGGGTCACAATGTCTTGGCAGAGTTACGCTGCGCGCTCGATTTGCTTCGATGATTCCCAGCATCTTTGACAAGGCCGCCAGAGATTTTGCATTCTAGGGTTGCGTAGCTAAGGAGCGTGCACCAATGGCCCTAGGACAGTTCAACAGACGCGAGAACGATAATACACAACCGAAATCCCTTGCGCCGATTCAGGTATCCTCCGGGGAGATTTGGGGCAGAACCCCG
>CAIZEE010000399.1 GCA_903931835.1 uncultured Elstera sp. | reverse complement strand
GACGATAAACGGACGTGTCGGTTACCCGACCAGCGGGTAGCCAGTATGCTGGCGAGGCAATCTCCAGATATAAAAGTTACAAGGTCAACCGCCGCAGGATCGAAATCGGTCAAATCAGCATTTATCGCGATAGAGAGACAAATCGCCGGCGTAAGCGATACCCCCTGGCCAGAATTGCTCGCCGCTGACTTTATGAAAATAATGCACCGTGCGCGCCAGAGAGCCAGCCGACGATCGCGGCTGCATGGCGATACCGCTGGGTGAATGACCCAGAGCGCGTGCCACGAAATCGCCGATCGTGAACGGCAAATCATCGGTCTGTTGCGCTGTCATCACCAGTTGATCACCCGGACAATAGCGACGCGGCTCGACCTGGATTTCTGACAGTTCACCGCGCTTCATCGCGACATGCCCCGGCACATTGGCAACTTCGACGCTATGCACATTTTCGTACCATGTCTGGTATTCCTGATAACGGCCGGCGACGTAATTGCCGATCAGGATGCTGACGCCAGACAGCGGCTGGTCGCGCTGCCAGTTGGGACTGCCCTTCCAGTCGCCGAATAACCGATATGTGTAAATTCGCTCGCTGTCGTCGGCGGCAAGGAGTCCGGCGTCCCGGGCGTCGGCCAACAACGGGCCCAAGGCCGGCAGGTCGATTTCCGGTGCTTGAAAATCAAAGTCGTAAACGCTCAAATAGCGCCATGGCTGATATTGATCGCCAAGCTGGGCCTGGTCGATCTGATAACGATCTGTCCCCTTGAAACCGCGCAGATGCGACAATGCGGCGCGGTGACCGCCGTCGAACCATGCAGCATAATCATCCGTCCTGGCATCCGGGACGTTGTGCAGGTGAAGCGTTGTATAAAGTGCCAATTAATGCTCCTGAAGCAGATGATCAGAGTTGGGCCGCGCAAGGACGCCCTGCTCTTGTTGCACGTCGGTTGGTCGCCTCTCCGGCCCCATCACAAGACCCAACATCGGGTTGGAGAATGCAATGGCTGTGAGTCGTTCGTTTTGCCGTGCCCTTGTACAAAACAATGTTTACCGTGCAATGCCCTTCAAACCGGAAAGCCTGGCCACCACACCGGCCCCAGCCGCCCTGAACCTTCGGAGAACACAAGCATGCCGTTGCAACCGGTGCAAAATTCGCCTGCCGCCAAGTCGGGCCGCATCGACCGCGCCCGGTTCGATTCCGCAACCTTTCCCTCGGTCATGGAACTGTCGATCCGTTTCGACGATCTCGACGTGTTGTGGCACGTCAACAACGTGGCGATCATAGCGCTGCTGCAGGAGTCGCGGGTGCATTTCAATCGCGAACTGGCGCTGCCTCCGCTTGGCCACGGCCAGCGCACCGTGGTCGCGGCGATGAACGTCGAATACGCGAGTGAGATGACCTATCCGGGGTTGGTTGAGATTGGTTCGGGCATTGCCAGCATCGGCCGCTCGTCCTATACCTTTGCACAACGGATCCGGCAGAACGGACAAGGCGCGGTCTATTCGCAGATCACCATGGTTGTGACCGATGCCAATGGTCCCTCACCCATTCCGCATGCATTTCGCCATGCGATCGAGAAATGCCGCATCGTCCCGGAATGACGGCGGTTGCACCAGGCACGGTCCGGATCAGCCCGTTGGGATCAAGCCATGCGAAACGCCGGAATATTGACCCCGCGCAGGCCGCGTTGTGCCGCATCCTACGCTGCCGGTTCGCCAGCAGCGTAGGCCAGGGCCACGCGGCCCGCAGGTGTCTCGTGCTGGAGCCGGCGCGCGGTCTTTAGCAGCATGATGATCGCGAAGGGCACCAGCACCAGGATGCTGAACATGCCGATCCGCAAGGAGCCGGTCATCGCACTGACCTTGCCCGTCCAGTACGGCCCCAGGCCAGAGGCAATGACAATCGCCACCAGCGACTGGCTGGCCGCGGCCGCGCCGCGCATCCGCGGTATCACCAGATCCTGGACCATCGCGGCAATGCCCCCGCTCCACAGCGCAGCCGACATGCTCTGAAAGAACACGCCGACGAAAAACCAGCCGATCGTGGGCGCGAAGACCATCAACGCGACGCTGGGGATGATCCCTACCAGCGTAATCCCTGTCGTCAGCATCGGCGCGCGCGGATCGGTCTGTTTCCAGCGGTCGGTCAGCCAGCCCCCGGCGATCACCCCGATCACCGCGCCCAGCGTCATGACGATACCCAGCCCCAGCCCGATCTGCGCCGGTGGAACCTTGAAGCTGCGCATGGCCAATGGCGCCGCCCATACGCTGGGCACGCCGACGATACAGGCCATGATCGCCACGGTGATCGTGCTCTGGGTGAAGGTCGGGTCGCCAAAGGTCAGGCGGAACAGCGGGCGGTCGCCATAGCTTTGCACCTGGCCCCACGTCACCACCGCATAGGCGCCGAGGCCGAATGCCACCCATTGCGCGATATCGCCGGTCAACGCGATCAGCACGCCGGCAATGGCCACGATTGCGGCGGCCAGCGCCAGATTGCGCATCACGCCCGTCCGACCGGCAAGGCGATGGATGATGAGCAGGGTGAACGGGGGCAATGCCGCCGAGATTTCCCGGGCAACGATGCGCGCCACGCCGTGCTGTGATTGCCGCAGCCTGGCGGGTTCCCGAATGGCCAGCGCCAGCAGGGCCAGCGGAATACCGGGCAAGCCGGCTGCGACCAGTGCCGCTTTCCAGCCGGCAAGATGGCATGCTCCGGCTATCGGCAGCGACGTGCACATATCCTTCCAGTGCTGAAGGAAATAGCCGCCCAGGAACATCGCGAATGTCCCGCCCAGGAACGTCCCGGCCAGATAAGTGCCCAGCGCCAGCGAGCGGTTGCGCTGCGGGAAGGCGTCGCTCAGCATCGAGTGCGAGCAGGGATTAGCTACCGCTTCACCGACGCCAACGCCGATGCGGGCCGCGCTCAGCGTTAGGAAACTGGTAGAGGCGCCACCCAGCGTGGTCATGATCGACCACAAAGCCAAACCGAATGCCAACATGCGCTTGCGCGAGATGAAGTCCGAGATGCGACCCATGGCAATGCCGACGATCGAGTAGAACACCGCGAATGCGGTACCCAGCAGGAAGCCGAGGTCGGCATCGTCGAGGTGAAGATCGGCCTTGATGGCTTGGGCCAGGATCGAGACGATCTGCCGATCGAGCATGTTGAACAAATTGGCGAGGATCAGGACGAACAGCGTAAAACAGGCAGCACCCGTGATCCGCGTCGGCGCAGCGCAGGAAATAGGGCTCAAAGCTGTCGTAAGTGCCAATTGCCGTCCCATCCCGCGAGAATTTT
>CAIZEE010000398.1 GCA_903931835.1 uncultured Elstera sp. | reverse complement strand
TGAGCATTCGCTGACCGCGCGATCTATCGTGGCCGCACCAATTTTCAGATCGGCGACGCTTGACGCCGCCACGCGGTCGAACCGGCGCGTATAGTCAAGCAAGGCGATATCACCGCCCTGCCGAACCTCCGCAATGATGTCGCGCACGATGTGATCGACTTCAACACTGCTTTCGCGCTTGTCGCCGAGCAGTTGTTCGAACTCGGCGGCGAAGCCGGGTTTGGTCGCATCAAGACGCCTTGGCACGGACGGCCTCCTTAAACCGGTCGATCCAGGTCGCCATATCATCAGCGCGCGTCTTCATCGCGGTGCGATTGACAACCAGCCGGGAGGTCACATCAAGGATGCGTTCAACCTCGATCAAGCCGTTGGCCTTGAGCGTGGCGCCGGTCGAGACCAGATCGACGATGCGGCTGCTGAGGCCCAGTGACGGCGCCAGCTCCAAGGCGCCGTTCAGCTTCACGCATTCGGCATGAACACCCCGGGCGGCGAAATGCCGCCGCGTGATCTCAGGATATTTGGTCGCGATGCGGACATGGCTCCAGGTCGCGGGATGATCGTTCGGCGCCATCTCGGCCGGTTCAGCCAAGGACAGATGGCATTTGCCAATGCCAAGATCGAGCGGCGAATAGATCTCGGAATAGTTGAATTCGCTCAACACGTCGTCGCCCGTGACGCCAAGCTGGGCGCCGCCGAAGGCAACGAAAGTCACCACGTCGAAGCTACGCACCCGAATGATGTCGAGCGCCTTGTCATTGGTCTTAAAGCGCAGTTTGCGCGACTCTTCATTGGCGAAATCGGCCTCGGGCACGATCCCGGCATGGCTCAGCAGCGGCATGAGCTCACCCAGAATCCGCCCCTTGGGCACGGCCATGATCAGCGGGCGGAACTCAGTCTCTTCAAGGCTCATGGCGGCGGTTCATCATGTTGGTGGCGGGGGGCGGCACTGGTCGTCCAGGGCGCGCCATAATCACCCATCTTCATGTCGATTTGATCAACTTCGACACGAATAGCACGGTCTTCGGCGCAAAGCAGAGTAATGGCGAAAGCGCCATCATCCAGCGCCTGAACATCGATGGTCAGCAAATTCAGCAGGAAGCCACGGTCACGCAGATCGATGTGGCGCAATTGGCAGCGGCGCACTTTGTCAAAGGATAGAGCGCTGCGGATGCGCTCGAACCCGTCGCCATCGCTTAATCGTTCCCAGCGAAACCGATTGGCGACAGCGACGAACCGGCCTTCGGATGCCGCATAGGCCATCTCCGATACCGGCAGGATGGCATCCTGCAGGCATGACGCGATGATCGACAGATCTTCAGGATCGCCGGCGCGGAGCCTGAGCAGCTCGGGCTCAGCCGCTGGTTTTTGGTGCTTGGCCATGTCAGGCCGCGCGAACGCGCTCGATATCGGCGCCGCAGCCGGCCAGCTTCTCTTCCAGCCGCTCGTAGCCACGATCGAGATGATAGACGCGGTGAACCATTGTCTCGCCCTCCGCTGCCAGACCAGCCAAAACCAGACTGACCGAGGCTCGAAGATCCGTCGCCATCACCGGCGCCCCGCGCAAGGACGGCACGCCGCGAACCATGGCGGAGGATTGATGGACATTGATATTGGCACCCATGCGGGACAGTTCCGGGACATGCATGAAGCGGTTTTCAAAGACCGTCTCGGTAATCATCGAGGCACCGGTCGCAGTCGTCATCAAGGCCATAATCTGCGCCTGCATATCGGTTGGAAAGCCCGGATAGGGTTCGGTCATCACATCCACGCCAACCAGCGGGCCGTTTTGTCGCGCGATAAGGACGCCATTCGTAGTTTCGGTGACGCTGACCCCAGCTGCCACGAGCGTGTCGGCTAGCGAGGAGATCAGGTCAAGCCGGATCGATTTCAGCTCGACCGAACCGCCGGTGATGGCCGCCGCAACGGCATAAGTGCCGGCCTCGATCCGGTCGGCGATCACGCTGTGACGCGCGCCGTGCAGCCGCTCAACCCCGTCGATCGTCAGCGTATCGGTGCCGATCCCCTCAATGCGCGCACCCATGGCGACGAGGCAATGAGCCAGATCCGACACTTCGGGTTCGCGCGCCGCATTCACCAGCTGAGTTTGGCCGCGCGCCAGCGTCGCCGCCATCAACAGGTTTTCCGTGGCCCCGACCGATACCTGGGGGAAGACGATCCTGGCGCCAGTCAGCCCGCCCGGTGCGCGCGCGTCGATATAGCCATCGGCCAGATCGATTTCGGCACCGAGCTGGATAAGCCCTTTGATATGCAGATCGACCGGCCGCGTGCCGATCGCGCAGCCGCCCGGCAATGACACGCGCGCGATACCATGGCGCGCCACCAGCGGCCCTAGCACCAGCACCGACGCGCGCATCTTGCGCACCAGATCATAAGGTGCCGTGGCGCTGGCAATCTCCTTTGCCGTCAGGGCCAGAACCCGGCCGCTATATCCGCCATCGGGGGCCGCACCATCAAGCGAGAGTTCGGCACCGTGCTGCGACAGCAAGGTTGCGAGCGTGGTGATATCGGCCAGATGCGGCAAATTCGCGAGATAGAGGGTCTCGTCAGTCAGAAGACACGCCGCCATCAGCGGCAAGGCCGCGTTCTTGGCGCCGCTAATCCCGATCGTCCCGGTCAGCATGCGACCACCACGGATACGAATGCTATCCACGATAGGCGGCCCTATTAAACGGCGCGTTCATGCCCCACTCCTGACCCAATCCACACAGCGGGGATCGACCTTCACTGTCGCTCAAGGGTGGATTTAGCCGAAGCCGGTACGCGGCATCAAGACGCTTCGTGGTCGGAGCCTTGAGGACGTGTTGCACGCGACTGAATTTGTTGCTTGCGGCGGCGCAGATTGGCCCTGAGGGCGTCCGCACTGCGCTGCGTGCGGGCCTGTTTCGCGGCCAGGCCTTCCGCGCTAACCTTTGGCTCCGCCCCTGGGGCGGAACCAAGGCCGGAACCGGTTTCGTCACCGCGTTTGGTCATTCAGCCAATAAACGTTCTGGCGAATGTATCGGCGACGTCCTTGGACTCGAAATGGAATTCGAATACCGGCATATCCCGATGACCGTTGACCAAGGAGACGTATTTGACCTGCCGATCCTCGAGCCACTCACCCATTGTGGTTTCATCTGCTGCTTCGCCTGGGATCAGAACCATAAAGGGGTGATCAACCAAACTCGCCTCCTATCAATAACGAAATGACTATAGCATAAGCAATAGATGCCAGAGGTTAAAAAACCATGCTCGCCTGAGGGCGTCTCGTTCTGTTAAGATGATTTTGTTGCGGTACAGAGAGGGTTCAATCGCCGTGTCACCGAGGCCGGTCAGCGCACAGATTTTTTTGGCGATAGCCACGCTCTGCCTCGGCCTGGGCGGCGGGATCAGTCCCGTTTGCGCGGATGAGCCCTATGCCTGGCATGATCCGCAGGTCGGACCGCCGAACGGCGTCGACAAGGTGGTTCGCACCAAGCTGCCTTATTGGCGGGTTGGCGATATCGATAAGAGCCTGAGCCGCATGTGCTCGCTCGGCCAGTTCAATCAGCGGGTTCCCTTTAAATATTCCGGCATTTTCACCGGGCCGAAGGGTTCATCCCTGGTCGGCGGCGTCAAGGGTACCGGGCTGAACCTGTACGACCCGCGCGGCAAGGCCGATCATGGCCATGACTACTGGTTCTATCGCGACCGGACGTCCGATTGCATCGTCTTCAAGGCCAAGGTGAAGCCGAACGCGGACCCCAACGCCCCGCCGACGCCGCCTAATGCGACGACGACGGTCGCGGCTAGGTAATTTCGATCGTCAGATGCGATAACTGACTGAAGCTGCGCAGCAAAGCGCGGTAATGGTCGAGCCCGCGCGGCGCCGATGCTTTGATCGAAACGATCGCACCGAGATGCCCCGGTCCCAGGCGCCAGATATGCAGGTCGTCCAACCGATCGCCCTCGCCTTCGATGACCTGCTTGATGCGCAGCGCGATGTTCTTGTCCGGTGTCATATCGAGCAGAATGGCGCCGGTGTCGCGAAGCAGGCCGAACGACCATCTGCCGATGACGATCATGCCGATGATCCCCATCATGGGATCCATGAAGGTCCATCCGAGATAGCGAGCGGCCAATAATCCCAGGATCGCCAGTACCGAGACGGCGCCGTCGCCGACCATATGCATGAAGGCCGCGCGGATATTATTGTCGCGATGGGTATTGGCGGCGCCGTGATCGTGATGATGATGGGCGTGGTCGTGCCCATGATCGTGCCCATGATCGCGAGCGTGGTGATCACCGCTCAGCAACCAAGCCGAAATGACGTTCACGATCAGCCCTAACCCCGCAATCGGGATCGCTTCGTCCAATGAAATCTCAACCGGATCGATCAGCCGGGAAACCGCTTCGTACCCGATCAGCAGGGCGACGATCGCCAGAATAATGGCGCTGCCAAAGGCTGCAAGATCGCCGAGTTTTCCCGTGCCGAAGGCAAAGCGCGGATCGGATGCGTGTTTCAGCGCATAATTATAGGCGAGAGCCGCAATCAGCATCGCCGCCGCATGCGTCGACATATGCAGGCCATCAGCGACGAGTGCGAGTGAACCGAACAACGAGCCGCCGACGATCTCGACCACCATCATGACCGAACAAAGCGCGATCACGCCCCAGGTCTTGCGCGCGTTGCGCTCATGGGCGGGCCCAAGAAAGACGTGATTGTGAAAGGTGTTGGACGAATCGTCGGGCAAAGCAGCCTCTTAGCTGATTGGAGGCGTCAGGATGGTGTGCCGGATATAGAAACGCCAACCAGGCGTCAACCGTGGCCAACTAGAGTGCGATCGTTTCAGCGTGAATCAACCTAAAATGTGAATCGCTCGCTAAGTCGTATGGTTAGGGTGTGGTTCTAGGTTCAATTTGAACCGATCAGCCCCTAATCCTCGAGCTTGGCTCGGATGGCCTTGAGCTCGGCCGCCCGTTCCGGCCCGATTTCCGGGTATCGCAATCCAAGAGCGCCGAACACGTCGAGGATGATCTGGGAGACAATCAGCCGCGCGTTCTTTTTGTCGTCAGCCGGCACGACAAACCAAGGGGCCGCTTCCGTGCTCGTGGCGGATAAACACGTCTCATAAGCGGACTGGTAACCATCCCAGAATTGCCGCTCCTCGTAATCCGCCATCGTGAATTTCCAATTCTTGGAAGGCTCGTCGATACGCTCGATAAAGCGCCTCGCCTGCTCGTCCTTCGACAGGTGCAGAAAGAATTTCACAATCCGCGTATCGTTGCGGTGAAGATGAGCTTCCAGATCCACGATCGATCGATAGCGGCCGCGCCAAGTATCCTCCGGGTTTGCCAGATCGCCGCCGGCCACGCCCTCATTAGTCAGGATTTCGGGATGAACCCGGGCGATCAGCACCTCTTCATAATAGGAGCGATTAAAGATGCCAATCTGGCCACGCTCGGGTAGATTCCGCGTCGTGCGCCATAAGAAATCATGCTTGAGCTCGGTCGGCGTCGGATGCGCGAAGCTGTATACTTGGCAGCCTTGCGGATTGACACCCGACATCACATGCTTGATCGCGCCGTCCTTGCCGGCAGCGTCCATCGCCTGAAAAATCAACAGAACAGCGTAGCGATTGGCGGCATAGTGCAGCTGTTGGAAGCGGCTTAGCTGGTCAACGTGATCAGCGAGCAGACGCTGATAATCAGCCTTCGATGTATAGACACGCGAGACCTTGGTCGGCCAATCGGCAAGGTTGACCTTCTGCCCCTCGCGCACACGGTATTTTTCGGCTTTGAGTTTCACGGGTGCGCTCAGCGATTGGCGGAGATGGTGCGGCGAAACAAAGCAGCGCCTTCTTCCGGCGTCAGCCCTTCGGCGAGGAACTTAACCACGACATCGCCGGCAAGATCGATGACGGAGGAGGGCATGCTGCGCACCGAGCCGACGGTGAGCCCGTCGGGACGATGGGCGTTCTCCATCAGATGGCGCGAGCATTTGTCGAACGCTGCGGCCGGGACATCGAGACGTGCCGGGGTCAGTCCACGGATCTGATTGAGCCGCCGCTGGATTTTTGGATCCATAATAATGTCGGCAAGAAGCTTCTGCTGTTCTAACGCCCCGTCCGCTTCATTCTGTGGAAAGACGAACATCTCGACATTGACGATCGAGAAATTGTCGGTGCCGGGCACCGGCACGCAGTCGAAATCCCGACCGAGAACGAGGCCGGCTTGCTCCAGCAACGGCTTCTGCCAGTCGCCATGGATAGCCATTGCCGCCTCGCCGCTCGCCAACATTGCGACCGGCTTGTTGGGGCTGTCGGCGGTGGTGCCGATGACAGCGAATCCAGCCAATTTTTTCAACTCTGCGAAGGCCGCGACCATGGTGGGGCTCGCCAGGGCCGCGTCGTCCAGTTCGATCATGGCGTGCCGATAAAAATCCAATCCGCCAATCCCGGCGACGACCATTTCAAGCGTGAGTAAATGTTCCCAAGACTGGCCACCGATCGTGAACGGCGTGATACCAGCCTTACGAAGCTGGAGGGCCGCCGCATGCACATCGTCCCAGCTCCTGGGCCAGCCAGCATCAAGCGTAATACCGGCCTTCTTGAACGAAGCGAGATTGAGCCACATCCAATTGCGGCTGCGAAAGCCTGTCGGCACACCGACATAGCCGCCCGGGACGCCGAGCAATTTGTCGACCAGCGGCGGCAAGACCGGCTGCCAATCCGGTTCCTGGATCGGATGCAGCATTTTTGCGCTCATCATCCGCCGCAGCGACATACCATCGATCCACTGAGCAGCGATCGGCGGATCGCCGGCGACAATGCGCGCGGTGACATAGGTCTGCGCGTTGACGTCAGCGTAGATTTCCGTGCCCTGCCATTGAATGCCCTCAGCCTCGAAGGTTCGGATAATCAGCTCAAGCGCCGCCTTATCCTGCGGCTCATACCACCAGGTTACGACATCGGCGGTCTGAGCGTGTCCAATAGCGGGCGACAGCAGGCCGAGACAAACAGGCGCTCGCATCAGCCAAGCCGGATATCGCCGGCCTCCTTGCTTGGCAAACATCATAAGCGGGCCGCCGTCTGCAACACCGTATCCGCCTCATTCAACTCGACATCTGCGTCCACTCCGGTGAGCAGCGGAAGCATCACGACGGCGACAGTCCCGCGGCCAGTCTGACTGGTGATCGTCAACTCGCCGCCATGAAGCTCGGTCAGATGCTTGGCGATCGACAGGCCAAGGCCGCTTCCGCGTCTCGCCCCCGATAACGGATCGGCAACATGTCCGAACGGCTCGAACAAGGTCGGCATGCGTGAGGCCGGAATGCCGGTGCCGTTATCCTCGACGCGGATCATCAGCGCGTCGTGCCGGGGGTCTATGGTCAACGTCACGCTGCCGCCGGACGGCGTAAATTTGACGGCGTTAGACAGCAGATTGAGAACGATTTCGGTCAGTCGAAGCCCGTCAGCGCGCAGATCGGGCAGCTTCGCCGGAATATGCGACTTTAGCGCCACGCCGCCCTTCTCCGCCTGAGCGCGCACCATCTTGAGACAATCCTGCGCGATCTGGGTCACATCGACCGGTTCAAGACGCAGCGTGGTCTTGCCCTCGCCGTTCTGCACGACGTCGAGAAGCTTGTTGATCAGCTGCAGCAAGTGAGCGCCGCTGCTGTGAATATCGGCGGCATAATTTGAATAGATAGTGTCCTTGCCGGGACCCAAGACCCGGTCCCGGATAACCTCCGCGAAGCCCAATATCGCGTTGAGCGGCGTTCTGAGTTCATGGCTCATCAGCGCCAGGAAATTGGTCTTGGCGCTACTGGCGCGCTCTGCTACCAGCTTTGCCTCGTGCAGCAATCTTACGGTTTCATCGCGGTCTTGCAGCCAACGTTTGACGCTGAAGGCCAGCGCGCCGAACGAAATCGACGTGCAGATCAGCACAGTAATAAGGGCAATCGTGCTGTAATGATCGAACCGCCTTGTCTGTGCCAGCAATCCGGCGCGGCGCATCTTTACGTCGTCCCGTAAGGTTGCGGCCACGGCGGCCACCCGGCCAATATTGTCGTCCCCATCGATCGTTCGGGAAAGCAACCTCGCTGCCTCGGTGCGATCCGTACGTCCTAACAATATCGCAGGCGCGGTCTCGCGCACATGGCGGGCGACATATCCCGCGAGCACGCGCATGGTTTCGCGTTCGCTCGCCACATCGTTGGTCAGGCCGGTCAGTACGGCCAGACGGTCACCCAGCTGACCCACACTGATATTGTATCTGGTCACCGATTCCGAATTGCCATACCGCGCATAGGCGCGTTCGCTGAGATCCATGACCTTGAGATCGTAATCGAGCTTGGTGAGCTCGGCGGTCAGATCCAACGCCCGCTCGGAGGTAGCGGAATTCCGATCCGTAATCTGCTTGTCCGCGATCACCAGGAGCACCAGCACCCCGATACAGCACAGAGTGAGGACAAGAAGAGCCAGTGTCAGCCGCTCAAAGCGGCGCTGCGGTCCGGTGGTCTCAAGGTCGCCCTGCGCCGCTGCCGAACGCAAAAATCCAATGGCCGCGTCCTCATAGAGATCGCAAGAAATTGGTCCCGTTTTATCATCACCGAGGTCCGATAACGGAGCCTCAGCCTGTGGCGTCGATGGCGGCATCTTAATAAGAGCTCCGTCAACGGGCGGGATCGCACAACTCTAATACGTCACACCTCGCTTATGGCAAAGCAGCATAGATAGGATTTGATGTATTGCCTACTTCTGTCGTGGATTTGGCGATAGCGCTATTGCCGGACGGCCACCACGGCATGAGTCGCGTTGATGCTGTCGTCATCCGGTGAACGCATTGGTGCGGGGCTACAGCGCAAACCGCGTAAAATAGGCTTAGCGCCGGCGAAGCGGAATTATCCGTGGCCTATCTCTTCGGGCGGCAGTTCCAGCAGTCTCGGCTCGCGCGGCGCCAAATCGAGCGGCTGCAGCGTTTCCAGCTCCTGGTCCAGCGGTGCCGCCTCCAGATCGCGGAACCGTCTTGCGGTAACGAAGACCCGGCTCTCCAAGCTGCTCACCGCCTTGTTATAGGCATCGACGGCGGTGCTGAGATTCTTGCCGACCCGGCCGAAATGGTCGCCCATTGTCGCCAGACGGCGATAGAGATCGCGGCCTAATTCGGCGATTTCGCGGGCATTATCCGCCACCTTTTCCTGACGCCAGCCATAGGACACCGCGCGCAACAGCCCGATCAGCGTGGTCGGCGTCGCCAGGATGACGCGCTGTTCGACGCCGGCCTCAATCAGGCCCGGGTCATGCTCCAAGGCGGCCGCGAAGAAATGTTCGCCGGGCAGGAACAGGATCACGAATTCGGGTGCGGGCTGAAACTGGTCCCAATAGCTTTTGCGGCCCAATTGCGCGATATGGCTGCGAATCAGCCTTGCGTGATCGACCAGACGCTGGGTGCGAACGACATCGTCGACGGCCTCTACCGAATCGAGATAAGCCTCGAGCGGCGCCTTGGCGTCGACCACGATGTTCTTGCCACCGGGCAAACGCACGATCAGATCGGGACGCTGGCGCAAGCCATCCTGCTCGACCGAGACCTGCTCCTCAAAATCGCAATATGCGATCATGCCGGCCATCTCAACCACCCGGCGCAGTTGGATTTCGCCCCACCGCCCGCGCACGGTCGGCGCGCGCAGGGCGCGCGTCAGATTGCCGGTTTCGGCTTTCAGCGAGTTCGCCATGGTCAGCATAAGCTGGAACTGCTCGCGCAAGCCCTGATAGGCGCCTTCGCGGGTCTTTTCGAGTTCAGACAGGCTGGCGTCGAATTTCGCAAGCTTCTCATTGATCGGCAGGACCAACTCGCCGATCGCCTGGGAGCGTTTTTCCAGATCGCCCTGTGCGGCCTCCTGAAACTTGCCAAGGGTTTCCTTCGCGAGTTCGAGGAAGTTCTGGTTATTGCTGCGCAGCGCGTCGACCGACAGCGCCTTGAAATTATCTTCAAAGACCCGCTTGTTTCGCTCAAATTCCGCACGCTGCTCCACCATCGCGGCACGCTCGGCCTCCCGGGTCGCGACGATGCTGTCGCGTTCGGCGCGGAGCGCGATGGCAGTCTGTTCCAACGCCTTCAGCTCCGCCTCGAGCGCCGTCATCCGATAGGCGCGCTCATCCGCACGAGCCGCCAGTTGTGCATTTTCGATCTCTAGCGCTGTCGGCCCCCCGGCGGGAGGAGCCAGGCGCAGCCGTAATAGAGCAAAGGCCAGCATGCCGCCCAGCACAGCGCCCAACGCGACGCCGATCAGCAGGGACGAGCCGTCGAGAGCGAACATGGAAAGACCGATCCCTTCATTGGATTGCAGCGGCATTGCCGCGAATTAAGTTTCGCGGGTGCGCGCCGCGAGTAGGATGACGCGATGACGACACCTTATACCATCCCGGACGAGCCCGAGAACAAGCTGGGCGTCGTTACTATGGATTCCGGCTATGCGCCCGGAAATGGCACTATTCTGCCAGGTATTCTGATCGGGCTGACGCTGATCCTCGCGCTGGTTACCGGCGCCTTGATCTTCCGCAGCAACGTCAATGTCTTCACGACGCCGCTGACCGAGGATGGTTTCTACAGCCTGGCGGTCGCCCGCAATGTCGCGCGCGGCCTTGGCATGACCGTCGACGGCACGCATCCGACCAATGGTTTCCAACCACTGTTCACGATGATCGAAGCAGGATGCTACTACCTGGGCAGCATGCACGGCTCCATCGCCATTCGGTTGGTGACGGCGATTTCCTGGCTTGTCTATCTCGCCACCGGATTGACGCTCGGCCGCATCGCCGCCGGCGCCGGCGCGCCCAGCCACGCCGCCACCCGGCGCTGGATCGCGACAGTTCTCTATCTCGGCGGGTTCCTGAGCTTCATGCATCATTTCAACGCGCTGGAAACCGGCCTGTTGATGCTGCTCTACACGACGCTTTGGCTGCTTTATCAGCGCGGATGGCTGGAACGACGCTATGGACCGGCGGTATTCGGCGTGATGCTTGGATTGCTGGTCCTGACCCGGATAGACGCTGCGATCTTCGTCGCGGTGTTCGTCGCGTGGCATTTCCTGACCGAAATTCGGGAAAAGCCGCTCGATGCTTTCATCCGCGCGGTGGCAATGGGTGGTCTCGCTCTGCTCATCTCGGCACCATGGTGGATCTACAGCTACACGACATTCGGATCGGTGATGCCGACCAGCGGCACCGCCCAGCAGGCGTTCGACGTAAGCATGCTGCGCTGGCGCTGGATCGGCTGGGCATTCGGCGTGGACAGCATGCCGACCCTTTGGCTCGGGCGGTTCGACGAGGCATTCCATAACGGCATCCTGCCGAGCCTGTTCCGCGCCGCCGTGGCGCTGGGCCTTGTCGTCTGGCTCGGCCGCCTATGGGTCAACAGGGCGCCGTCGGAAAAACACGTCGTCGCCAAGCGCACCTGGCGGTTTGCCGCCTTGCTGGGGGCAGCTTTGGGCTTGCTCAGCCTATATTACGGGCTGACCTTCATCGCCTATTGGTTCTATTACCGCTATTTGTTTCCCGTCGCCTTGCTCAGCACCGTTGCAATCGCCTGGGGCATTGCCGGCTGGGTTGACGATGGGCTTGGTCAGCGGCGTGGCTGGATTGCTGCGGCGGTAGCCTGCGTCTTGATCAGCCCGACCGTCATCTCGGCAATCATGGCGCAGAACGGACAGACGCTCCATGTCCAGACGGTATATTGGGAGCAATTGGCGCTGATTGACCAGGATGTCCCGCGCGACGACTACGTCGCGGCCGGCCAAGCCGGCACGCTTGGATATTTCCGCCCGCATGTCGTCAATGTCGACGGCAAGGTCAATCGCGAGGTGGTCGACCATCAAGAACGCATGTGGGACTACTTGCGCGAACATGATGTCCGCTGGTTCGCCGATTGGCCGTTCTATGTCGAGAAGTATCTCGGCCAGAATCCCGAAGCCCATGGCTGGCATAAGGTCGGCGAGCGCGGTTATTGGCAGCTCTGGCATTATGATGGCGAGACCATCAAGGGCTCGTGGACGGAACTGGGCGACGCGAGGCGTTACGATTAGCCCGCTAAACGCCGGCCCGTTTCGAGCACCGCTTCGACCAGACGATCGATATCCGCCTCAACTGTGCGGTGGCTAACGATCGCGATCCGAATCGCGAGCGCGCCGCCAAGCCGCGTCGTAGACGGCACGGCAATGCCGCGCTCCTGCACATCGATTACAAGATCGGCGTTCAGCCTGTTTAGATCTGGCACCTCCGCCTTGAACCGGAAACACACGATGTTCAAGGCGACCGGCGCCAACAGCTCCAATTCCGGTTCAGCCGCAATCCTGGCCGCGAGATAGGCGGCCAGCCGGCAGTCATGCACCATCGCCGCACCCAGGCGATCGATACCGAACTGACGCAGAGTGAACCAAACCTTGAGTGCGCGAAATCCGCGCGACAGATCAGGGCCGAAATCGCAGAACCATGGTGCACCAGCCCCCGTACCCCGCTCAGCGCGGGCAAGATAAGCGGGCGCCGACTCGAAAGTTTGATGATGCAACGCGCCATCGCGCACCAGAACGCAGCCGCAATCATACGGGACGTGCAGCCATTTATGGAAATCGAAGGCAAGCGAATCGGCACGCGACAACCCATCGACAAGGGAGCGCAGTTCCGGCGCCATCACGGCAAGCGCGCCGAATGCGCCGTCGACATGAAACCACATCGATTGCTGCGCAGCGATATCAGCCAGACCCTCAAGTGAATCAAAGGCGCCGGTATCCACTGTTCCGGCAGTGCCAACCAGCAGGAATGGCGTGAGACCGCGCGCGCGATCCTCCGCGACGGCCCGGCTCAACGCATCAAGATCAATGCGCTGATCGCGATCGACCGCGATATGACGCAGCGCTGCGGTGCCGAAGCCGGCCATATCCATTGCCTTGGCAATGCAGCCATGGGCAGCGGCCGAGGTATAGGCGACCAGCTTGGCTCCCGCCTCGCCCAGCCCCTGTTCGCGTACGGCGAGTCCGAGATGCTTGGCGCGGGCAACCAGCAGGGCGATCAGATTGGCCATCGACGTGCCATTGACCAGCAGGCCGCTGGCGCCTTTCGGAAAACCGAAAATATCGATCGCCCAGTCAATCACCTGGCGCTCGACATAGATTGCCGCATGGTCGCGCCCGCCGAGATTGGCGTTGAGCCCGGCGGCGAGCATATCGGCCAGCATCCCGGTCGGCGTGCCGGCACCATGGACCCAACCGTGGAAAGCTGGATGCAGATTGCCGTTGCCATAGGGCAGGATCAGCGTCTGGAAATCGCGGTAAACGTCGCCGAGATCGGTCGGCCCGCGCGGAATGCCGGCTGTGAGCTCGCCCTTAACCCAATCCGGCACAGGCTGCCAGGCGGGGCGATCGCGCAGCGTCTCTAGGAAGCTGACCATGTCATCAAGCATGCGATGCGCCTGGCGACGGAAATCGTCCCAGTCTTCGGGGTCTAAGTCGGTCTTCACGTCACGGTCATCGGGCAAGTCGGTCCGCTTCGCCACGCAGACGATCGAGATGGCGGAGAATCAGGGCGGTCTTCTTCAGCACGATCGCAACCTGGGCCAAGGGCTCCTCAACATTGTCTTTGGCAAGGCTTCGCACGGAAGCAGCGATGCGCAAGGCGCCGATCGCTTGTCCGTCGCGCCGGCCCGCCGCCACCGGCTGCCCAACATGACAGATAGTCGAGGCCACGTCGCGGTCGACGGCGTCAAAAAGATTGCCGAGATCGCGGTTCAGCCAGCGATGCACGCGCTTTGCGTCGTCCATCGTCAAGACCTGCTCGGTAGCTCGATCGCGCAGTGTGAAGGTGAAGATCGAGGGCAAAAGATCCCACGATGGTCCCTGCCCGAGAACCGCTCGATCAAGCGGCGGAGTGGCGAGTTGAGTACAATGTTCGTCTTTCGACAATTGCTCTTCGACGCCCTTAGCGAATTCAGATAGCCGGTCGCGCTTCTTCAACTCGCTCAGCGCCTCAAACCGGGCATTTTCACTCAAGGCGGCACGCCAGCGGAGTAGCAGACCCGGTTGGCGGCGCATCGTCAATTGCCGGCACATATGACCCCAGTCATCAGGCCAATGCTGGCGCGCCGATTGAGCAATGAAGCCGATCGGCAGGCCAGCCGCACTGCGCAACGACGCGACCCAGCTCGGCGGTATGATCAGGGCCCCCGCAAAGGCAGGACCGGTAAGAAACTTCGAGCCTGTCAGCGAGACCAGCCAGCCGCGCCGAAGATAGGCCTGAAGCGTAATCGGGCTTAAACGGAGCTGGCAGGCATCAACCACGACATCCAGTTTTCCGCTGAACCGTCGGGCCAGACGATCGACGCACGCGACACTCGGCAGTATCAGGCCGGTTTTTGATACATCGATGACATGCAGCAAAACACGCTCACCGGCGGCAATCGCAGCTTCAGCGGCGCGGGTGACGGCAGTGTCGATCGCATCACCGTCCAACAGCACGCCGTCATCCCCACGAACGGCGACACTGGCGAGCGAGAGAAGCGGGAACGACGACCCGTCGATACCGGCGGCGAGATCGACCGGTTCACCCAGTGCCGTCCGCGCATTGTAATGGCGCAGAACAGCGGCCTGGGGGACGCCTGAGCCAGTTTCATCGGTGCCGGGCACGATGATCATCAGCTTGTGCGACTGAGCGTCGCCCCCAGGGGCAAACGCGCGGCTCTGCGCCAATTGCGATGCCGTCAGCAGCGTGTCGGTACCCGATGCCGCAATAATGATCTCAGCGCAGTCACCCTCGGTACAGCCTGCCAGCGCCAGAATCTTCGCCTTGACCCGCCCAAGTTCGGTGCGCTCAACCTCGTTAGCAAAGCCCATCCGCGCGTCACGCAGCAATTGCTGGCGCAGGATTTCGACCTCATCAAACGATTTTTGTGAAATCGACGAAGCGGTCGTGCTGCTAAACTCGATCGCGGCACGCGGTTTCGGGCTACAGCCATACTGGTTCAGGCGGCTTAGCGAATCGAGATCGAGGCGGGTATCGCCGTCGCTGATCAGCAGGTAATCGGTTGGCCCGGCGATCGTGCCGAGCGCCCGCAGCGCTGTCAGGGCGGCATCCAGCTCCGCCATCTTGACAGCGGCAGCTGGCGGCTCTTGCCCGCCAAGAGGCAGTAATTGCGGCAGCACCCGGCAAAGCTGCTCACGCTCCGTCGCCAACGCGAACGGCACGGACTGCGCACCCGCGACATAGAGGTCGGTCAGGAAAGACGGCAGGATACCCTCACAGGCCTGACGCAGCTCCTTTGGTTGCGCGCGCATGTAAAGGGCGGCCACGCGCAACGCGATGACGGCGACATCAAGCTCTGTCTGATCGCCGGTGGGCAGATCGTTGAGGCGGCGCAGCAGATCGATTTCAGCGCAATGGCGCAGAGCGACGGCGGCGGCGGTTTCGAGTGCCGCGATATTGGGTGCGAGCGCTATCTGTCGGCCGGCGCGGAGCTGGAAGGGGAATTTGAGGGCGGTGTCGACGATAACGTCGAAATGTTCGCAAAGATGCGTCAGTTCGGGGCGGGTCTGAACCCGCATAATCGCCTGTTTGGAATTACGCATGGAAGCACGCGGTGGCTTCACGCGCGGGGGCGGTCGAGAACCGCCAATCGGCATTTCGGGCGGCAGCTCGTACGGCGGCCCTGTCACATTCGAAGAGGCATTCGATTCCTGTGTTACGATAGCCATGCTTGGCCTGCCATCTTGCGTCTCTACCTTGGCGTCCCACTGTTACTCCCAGGTTCGTTATCGGGGTCCAAAATGCCGCCTGCCAGCTATTCTAGACATATCCCGTGGAAAGATGTCGCATTGGCTGTGTTTGACCGACCGCGTCCGAGGTCCCATGTTCTACGCCTAGAACCGGAAAAGGACCTAATCGGATTGTGACCGATCTAACCTTACGCCATACCCCCTCCTCTAACGCCCTGGATTCGGCCGTCCAACGCAATTTCCATTGGGTGGCCCTATGGTTATATGCCTGCTGCGCGATGATTTTTGCCATGGTGGTCATCGGCGGCGTCACCAGGCTAACTGAAAGCGGCCTGTCGATCGTTGAATGGCAGCCGATCAAGGGCACGCTGCCGCCGCTGAACGCCGAGCAATGGCAAACCGCCTTCGAGCAATACCAGGCGACGCCGCAATTCCGCTTCGTCAACGCATCGATGACGATCGACGAGTTCCGCCAGATTTTCTGGTGGGAATATGTTCATCGGCTATGGGGCCGGTTGATCGGTTTCGTGTTCCTGATACCGCTGATCGTATTCTGGCTCACAGGCAGGCTCGATCGGACGTTGCGCGCCCCGCTGGTGGTATTCTTTCTGCTGGGTGGCATGCAGGGCGTGATCGGCTGGTTCATGGTGGCGAGCGGCCTGAAGGACGTGCCCTGGGTCAGCCCCTATTTCCTGACGCTGCATCTTGGATTTGCGCTGGCGCTTTATGGGGGGCTGTTCTGGGTGGCGACAACGCTGTGGCGAGGTAGCGCAGCGTTGATTACGCCTAAATCCGTCTCGACCCTGGCCAGAGCGGCCTTGGCGCTGGTCTTCACCACGATCGTTGCAGGCGGCTTCGTCGCCGGACTGCGTGCGGGGCAGATCTATAATGAATTTCCGCTGATGGGCGATGGGCTGGTGCCGACCGATTATCTTTCAGCCTCGATACCTTGGGTGCGCAATTTCTTCGAGAACCCGGCGGCGGCGCAATTCGACCATCGGCTGCTCGCGATCACGACCGTGATTACCGTGCTGACGCTCTGCGGCGTCGTCTGGCGTCGCGTGTCTGATGCAGCAGCGAGAGTTGGTGTCACGCTGCTGGCGGCTATGGCGCTGATCCAGATGACGCTCGGCATTGCGACGCTGCTGTCGCATGTCCCGGTATGGCTTGGAGCCCTGCATCAAGCAGGGGCCGTGACGCTACTGTCTCTCGCGGTGTGGTCGGTCCACCGATTACGGTAGCTCCCGGCGGAATAGGGCAACCAGCTCGACATGCGCTGACCACAGGAACTGATCGATCGGCTGCACCCAGCAGAGCCGATAGCCGCCCTCGATCAGGATCGCCGCGTCGCGCGCGAAGCTTTCCGGATCGCAAGACACGGCAATCACGACGGGGACCGTCGAATACGCCAGCGCTCTGGACTGCGCCTTCGCGCCGATTCGAGGCGGATCGACCACCACTGCGGCGAACCCGTTCAACTCGGCGGCTTCCAACGGCGAGCGTTCGAGATCGCGTCGCTCGACCGAGATCCGGTCGCCACCCTGCCGTGCTGCGCGAGACAGGGCTGCAAGCGCCGCCTCGTCGCCCTCTACCGCCAGAACGACATGACCGGCGGCGGCTATCGGGAAACTAAGAGTGCCGCAACCGGCAAACAAATCGGCAACGCGGCCTTCTGCGGGCAGAGCGCTCAGCACCGCCTGGACGATGGCGTTTTCGCCGAACTCGGTTGCCTGCAGAAAGGCAGCCGGCGGAATGGCGACATCGCGGGGGCCAAAGCGCATGAAAACCGGATCGCGGATCGCAATCGGTTCGGCCGCGCCACCCGGCGCGCGCCACATCAACCGCGCGAGCCTAGCTTCGCTCGCGAATTCGCTCAAGTGCTCGCGAGCGGCAAGATCCAGCGCTGCGGTCGCTTCAATCAGCACATCGAGCCCTGAACTCGCCTCCGTCACTGCAATATCGGCTTGTCCCCCGGATGGGAGAATGGCGACCAGAAGCGACCGCAGGGCGGGCAGCAAGGCGACGATCGTGGGTCGCGTCACGCTGCATTCATCAAGGTCGACCAGGGCATGGCTCGCCCGGCGATTAAACCCGACGACGACGCTCGGTTGTCGCGGCGATCTGCCGGACTCTGCGGAGAAGGTCACGCGACGGCGCGTGCCCTTGGGCGACACCAAAAGATCGTTGATTGCAGCGCCGGTTACCCCCTGACGCGTTAAAGCACTGGAGATCCGAGCAAGTTTGAGCGCCCGATACCGCGCCACGTCCAGATGCTGAAGCGCGCAGCCGCCGCACTGGCCGAAATGCAGGCATTCAGGTTCCACACGGTCGGCGGCGGGCCGGAGTATTGTATCGAGTTCGCCCTCGACGCCCTCGCCACGCCGCCCCCCCAATGCGACGCGGACGTACTCGCCCGGCAGCGCGTATGGCACGTAAACCGTCTCGCCACTATCCAGCCGGCCAATACCGTCGCCTTTTGTGCCTAAGCGATCAATCACAAGCTCAGCGGCAATTCGGCGCGGCGGCGGCTTATTGCGGGAGTTTTTCCGTGTCATGGAATCGCCGGTAATCGACGATGAAGCGCCCGCGCTCGTCTTGCGAGATGATGTCGACCAGCCGCTCGTTCCATCTGATCTCCTCGGCGACGAAAGAGTGCCTCGCATAGATCGGCTGGGAATAGGTCTCGTCGATACCGTCCAGCACCACGACGAGCTCCGTATTATTATCCTTCAGCGATTGCGGTGTCGCCTCGTAAAGCGGGCTCGACTCATCGATCACATGCATGACCGTCCAACTGATCGAAAAGATCGAGCTTTGCGAGCGGACCAGATTGAGATCGCGCTGCCGCCGCATCCGGGAGCCATCGATTGACACCTCGTTGCGCGCCAGGGTCACGCGGATATTGGCCTCGAGTATCTGATTGGCGCGTTCATTCGCCGTGCGGAACATCAGCGTCGGGAAACCCTCATAGGGCATGATCACCGCGTATTCGCTGAACATGACCCGCGCGGTCGGGCGTGAAAAGCGCGAGAAAATAATGCCGGCTGCAAGCGCAAAGGTCAGCAGCCCGGTCAGCGCCTCCGCCGTCATCACGCAATTGGTGAAGAGATCACCGGGCGACATGACGCCATAACCGATCGTCGACATGGTCTCGACGCTGAAGAAAAACGCATCGGCAAACGAGCCGGGACGCGCATTCAATATCCCGCCGGGATCGGACAGGTAAACCAGGGCGAAGATCGCGTTGCCCAGCAGATAGCCGCCGCTGATGAAGAGCACGAACAGGGCGGTCGGCAGCCGTAAAAACAGATGATAGACGTCGCGCCAATTCGGCATAGACCGGCCGCGGCGAATCGGCTTTGGCCGGTGTTTACCCGCGCGCCCTACTTGACGCAGCATCGCGGGCTGACCGGGGTTGTGCGATTTAGTCTTCTTTTTGCGCGGCGGCGGTGGCGTATCGATCTCGACCATTCGTCTCGCTTCTCAATTGTCAGCGCCCGAGCACCACGATCAGTCCAGGTACCGGCTCGCCGCGATCCAGTCTTGTCGAAGCCTCGTCACAGCGCAACAGGGTGAAGCCGGCAATCTCGGCAAGGGCTCGGATCGCCCCCTGGTCATGCGCATAACGACGGCTGTCTTGCAGCACGAAACCGTGATCATCGTCAAGCCGGCGTTCCAACGAAAAGGCGAAGCGGCCGCCAGTCTTGAGGACGCGAAACGCCTGGCCAAAAATCTCCTCAAGATCGCCGATATAGACCAGCACATCGGCGGCGAGCAGCAGATCGTAACTACCGGATTTGACCTCCGCCAAATAAGTGCCGATCTCAGCGACAGTCAACCGGTCATAGATGCCCCGATCAAGCGCCTGCTCGATCATCCGGGGCGACAGATCGACGCCGTCCAGCGTCGCGGCGATCGGCCGGAACACCTCGCCCGATAGCCCGGTGCCACAACCAAGATCGAGGATGGCGAGCTTGTCTTCAGACGGCGCAAGGGCGGCGAGCAACATCTCCGGCCCGCGATATTCGAGCCGATCCACCAGTTCATGATTGAACCGTCCGGCATAGCTGTCGAACATCGCCGCTACGAATACCGGCGGCAGAGTTTCCAGCGGCTTATCCTCGCTCAATAGCGACAGGCCAACAGCCGCACCGTGACGATCCTCCCCATCCAATGTCATCGACTGAACGTAAGCGGCCCTGGCTAGGTCCGGTTTGCCGTCGAGGCGATAGGCTTCGCCCAGATGGAACTGCAAATCGGCGCGGTCCGGCGCGATGCCGATAGCACGTTCGAACCACTCGGCAGCGTCGCCGTAGTTCTCCTGCGCTCTGGCACCCAACGCGAAACCGGTGATCGCATCGATATCGTCGGGTCTGGCATAGAGGATGCCGGCAAAGACAATGGTCGACGCGGTAAAATTGCCAACCGCCTGAAAAGCGAGCCCCAGGCTCTGCGCCGCCATGCGGTCGTCGCGATTAATCGCCAGCGCCCGGCGCAACAGCGGAATTGCCGCCTCGCCATCACCGGAATCAAGCGTGGCGATGCCGTAATTGCGCAAGGCAAGCGCATAGCCGGGATCGATCGCCAACGCTTTGTCGAAAGCGCCGAACGCGTCGGCGAAATAGCCCAATTCGTGAAACGCAGCCCCGACATCGTTGAGCAATTCGGCGCGGGTGGGGCGGAGTTCGACGGCGCGGCGCAACGCGATGGCGGCGTCCTGCGCACGGGCGGCTCGCATGAGGGCAAGGCCTAGTTCGGCCTGTGCGGCGGCGGCGGTAGGCGCCGCCTCGGTCGCCTGGGTCAGGGCAAGAATCGCCTCATCAAGATGTCCCAATGCCAGCTCCGTCCGGCCAATGGCGAGGCGCAAAGCGGGTGTATCAGGCCCAAGTCGTTCGGCTTCTTTCAGATGATAGCGCGATGCGGTGAATTCGCCATCGGCATGGGTACAAAGCCCCAGCAGATAATGCGCACCCGCGAGAGCCGGCGATTGCTTGATCAGTTTTCGCGCGAGCGACCCCGCCGCCTTCACTCGTCCGGCTTCGAAACTTTCGAAGGCACGGGCGAGTTGGGTGACGGGGTCTGGCTTCATACAGCCTTAACGCTTCAGGCGCGGGCCGGTTTGCGCTTCATGAAGGACGGCACGCCCGAACCATCGCCCGTTGCAGTCCGGCGAGGACCTTGCGAGGCATGCGCGTGCGGAGCGCCCTGGGGACGACGACGACCGGGCTTACGAGCCCGCGCCGCATCCGGATGAGCGGAATGCGCCGCCCGTTCGGTGATGCGCGGCTCCAGACCGCTGATCGTTGCCCGGGGAATGGCGAGCTTGGTCACCTTCTCGATCTGATGCAGCAGCGACACGTCGTCGGGCTGAACCAGCGAGATGGCGATGCCGCTCGCGCCGGCACGACCGGTCCGGCCGATGCGGTGGACATAATCCTCCGGCACCATCGGCAGGTCGTAGTTGATGACATAGCTCAAGGCCGGGATATCGATGCCGCGCGCAGCGACGTCGGTCGCGACGATGACGCGGATACGCTTGGACTTGAGGTCAGAGATCGTGCGGTTGCGCGCGTTCTGCTTCATGTCGCCATGCAGCGTGCCGACGCGAAGGCCGCTCTTCTCCAGCTCCTCGCCCAACCGGTCAACCCGGCGCTTGGTGCCGGCGAAGACGATGACCTGACCCGGATCGGATTCGGCCAACAGATGGTTGAGCAACTTACGCTTATGCGCGCTGTCATCGGCGATGTGCACACGCTGTTCGATCGCGGTCGGCGACATCGTATCGCTGGCGACGGCAACCCGCTCCGGATCCTTCAGGAGTTCCGAGCCGAGCTTGGCCAGGCGATCATCCCAGGTCGCGGTGAACAGGAAGGTCTGGCGTTCCTGCTTGCACTCGCCGGCAATACGGCGAACCGCATGGATGAAGCCCATATCGAGCATGCGGTCGGCCTCGTCGAGGATGAGCAGTTCGACGTGATCGAGATGAACCGAACGGCGATCGAGCATGTCGATCAGACGGCCCGGCGTTGCGATCAAGAGATCGACACGCTGGCTGAGCGAACGCAGCTGATTGCCGTAGGGCATGCCGCCGACGAGGATCGCCTGCATGATCCGCATATGCTTGGAGTAGTCGCGGGCTGCCTGCGAGATCTGGGTCGCGAGTTCGCGGGTCGGCGTCAGGATCAGAACACGCGGGGCGCCACGCGGCGTCGGCTTCTGGTCCATCAGGCGGGTCAGCGCCGGCAGCAGGAAGGCGGCAGTCTTGCCGGTACCGGTCGCGGCTGAAGCGATCAAGTCGCGGCCGGCCAGCGCCAGGGGAATGGCTTGGGTTTGAATCGGGGTCGGCGTGTCATGGCCGAGATCAGTGATTGCCCGGCTCAACGCCTGCGGCAAATTTAGGCTGTCAAAAGTCATAGTATTCCATTCAAGCGACCGCGGTTCTGGCGCGCAATCGCATTTAAAGCACAGCCATCAGGGCTGTGCCGGGGTCAATCGTCTAAAGCTGGAACGGACAGGCCAGAACAGGCAGTCACGCGGGGCCGCAGCGGGCACTCGGTGATTAAGAGCTGCTGCATGACGAATGAATGTGGATATAGAGGATCCCGGCCGAATTACCAGTGAAACTTTGACGCACAGCACAAAACCATACTGCCCGACCACTCAAATGGGAATATCAGGGGTAGTAACACCGGCAAGTCCATCATCCTGGTCGAGCGGATTGACGCGCGGCCGTTCCTTGCCGACGAAACCCTTCGCAGCGGCGTTGAACTCCGCGCCGAAGCTGAACAGCACACCGCCCATATAAAAGAACAGCAAGGTCAGGACGACGCCGCCGAGGCCGCCATAGGTCACGCTTTCATTGCCGATCAACGACAGATACAGACCGAAGGATCCGCCCAGCGCTACGATCAGCAACCCCGAAAACACCACGCCTGGCCACAGCTCGCGAAATTTCATTTTGCGCTGCGGTAACCAATAATGCATGGCAGCCAACCCGCCGAAAACGATGACGACACCGACCATAGTACCGCTGATCGATATTTTCGCCTTCGACGCCTCCGTCAGCGGCAGATAGGAGGCGGCGATCTGGATCAGGCTCGGCAGCGCTACAACCAGCACCGAAACGGCGAGCATCGCGATCGCGCTGAACACGACGAAGACCAGGCTTTGCAGCCGCCTTTTCCAGAACGGCCGCATCTCTGGCGAGCGATAGGCGCGATTGAGCGACAGGCGCAGCGCCTCAATGCCGGACGAGGCCGACCATAGTGTCAGGATGATACCAAAAGTCAGCACGCCGCCGTGACGCGAGGTCAATACCTGCTGGATCGCAGGCGCCAATGTCGCCGCAATGTCATGCGGCAATGCGTCGAACAACATGCCGACCAGCTTGTCGGCGGCATCCTGATTGCCGAGGAAGCCTGCCAGTGCTACCAGGAAAATAATGAACGGAAACAGCGCGAAGATCATCGTGTAGGCGACGAAGCCGGCCAATTCCAAGGCGTTGTGAGACAGCATGGCGATGATGGCGCGCCAAGTCCGCTTCAGGAACACCCATCCATGATCCCTTGCTAGTCTCACCACCCCAACTTCACTCCACGAGCATATTGTGACATCGACACCGCATCGCGGATAATAACGCATCGGAGGGCTATGTAGATGATTGAGTTCGCACTCAAAATGGTGGCGATGGCGATGATCGGTCTCATGATCCTACCGATAATGAGCGACGCTGCCGAACCGACCGCCCCCGATGCGCGGGTCGAGCAATCGGCCCAGGCCTTCGCGCTCTGTGATACGAAGCTATCGGCGGCCGATGAGTTGAAGACCGCCCTGCGCGCGGATGCCGCCGGCCCCGACCGGCTGATCGGCGACCGTCTGGCGATGCAGCATGACCAACGCGCGCAAATTCGCATTCAGCGCTATAGCTATGGCTGCCGTGATGCGCGCCTACGGCTGCTGAAAGAACAATTCCGGACGGCGCAATGAGCGCCTTGAAAGACCCCGCATGACCTCATCGATCCGCCTGCTGCCGCCCAATCTGGTCAACCGCATCGCCGCCGGCGAGGTGGTCGAGCGGCCCGCCGCTGCTGTGAAGGAACTGGTCGAGAACGCGCTCGACGCCGGCGCCACGCGGGTCGAGATCACTTTGGTCGATGGCGGCAAGGCGCTGATCCAGATCGTCGATGATGGGATCGGCATGAACCGCCAAGAGCTTGTTCTGTCGGTCGAACGCCATGCCACCTCGAAATTGCCGACCGACGATCTTCTCGCCATCGAAAGCTTCGGTTTCCGTGGCGAGGCACTGCCCTCGATCGGTGCGGTCAGCCGCCTGTCGCTGACCAGCCGCGCGCGCGGCTCCGACGATGCCTGGAGCCTGACCGTCGAAGGCGGCGATGTGCATCCCGTTGCTCCGGCGGCGCTTAATGCAGGTACCAGGGTCGAGGTGCGCGACCTGTTCTATGCGACGCCGGCTAGGCTCAAATTCCTGAAATCCACGCGATCTGAGCTGACCGCCGTGATCGACACGGTCGAACGCCTGGCGATGGCGAACCCGAATGTGACCTTCACGCTTGCCGACGAGGTCAAGACGCGGCTGAAACTGCCCGCCGAATCCGCCTTTGACGCGCGTCTGCGCCGACTGGAGGCAGTGATCGGCCGGGACTTCGCCGAGAACGCGTTGCCGATCGAGGCGATCCGCGAAGGCATCACGGTCACCGGTTTTGCCGGCGTGCCAACCTTCAGCCGGGCCAATTCGGCGCAGCAATATCTGTTCGTGAATGGCAGGCCGGTCAAAGACCGGTTGCTGGTCGGTGCGGTACGCGGGGCCTATGCCGACTTCCTGCATTCAGACCGCCATCCGGTGGTAGCGCTCTTCCTCGACTTGCCGACCAGCGAGGTCGATGTGAACGTGCATCCGGCCAAGACCGAGGTTCGATTTCGCGATTCAGGCCTGGTCCGTGGCCTGATCGTCAGCGCCCTCAAACACGCGCTGGCCGGTGCCGGCCACCGCGCCGCGACCACTGTTTCGCACGCAGCCTTGGGCGCGTTCCAGCCGCAATCGATGCCGGCACCCGCCAATTTCTGGAGCGCACCCCGAGCACCGCAACCAATCCCGCGCGGCATGGCGGAGGCGGCAGCCAGTTTCCAGGCCCCCCTTGCCGTCCGCATGGTCGAGCCCGAAGCAGCACCGCAACCGGACTACCCGCTGGGTGCCGCCCGCGCGCAGCTTCATGGCACTTATATCGTGGCGGAGACCAGCGATGGGTTGGTCATCGTCGATCAGCACGCGGCGCATGAGCGGCTGGTCTATGAGCGGCTCAAACTGGCGCTCGAGCAATCAGGCATGAAGCGGCAATTGCTGCTGCTGCCCGAAATCGTCGAATTGCCGGAGAAGGATGTCGCGGCCTTGGGCGATCATTCCGACGAACTCGCCAGGCTCGGCCTATGCCTCGAGCCGTTCGGCAGCGGTGCGGTGATTGTGCGCGAAACGCCGGCCATGCTGGGCACGCTCGACATCAAGGCGCTGATCCGCGACTTGGCCGATGAAATCGCCGAATTGGGTGCCGGACACAGTCTGGCCGAACGCCTGCAGGAAGTCGCCGGCACCATGGCCTGCCACGGCAGCGTCCGCGCCGGCCGCCAACTCAGCGGCCCCGAAATGAACGCCCTGCTGCGCGAGATGGAGGCAACCCCCCATAGCGGCCAGTGCAATCACGGCCGCCCGACCTATGTCGAACTGAAACGCGCCGATATCGAGCGGCTATTCGGGCGGCGGTAGGAGTCCTTCTTCCTTCCCCTCTCCGCCCTGGGGCGGAGAGGTCGGGTGAGGTGGGGATGGCGCGGCAGGTAGACGAGAGCGCTCTCCGCTCGAAACCCCCACCTCACCCAGCCTCTCCGCCCCCGGGGCGGAGAGGGGATGTAGGAACACGATCTGCGCTTTACCGTAACGGCGCGTATCCGCAATTTCGAATCCCGGTGGCGGCGTAAAATCTTCGGTCCGCTCGAGTTCCACCGCGATCAGCGCGTGATCGGCGATCCAACCG